>JAUIIF010000724.1 GCA_030431945.1 Bacteroidia bacterium
TGTCAGTAACCAGGCCGCCAACAAACTGTACCGGAACGAGGGCAACTGGAAATTCCGGGACGTGACGGAACAAGCCGGCGTGGCAGCACCGGACGGGTATACCGCCGGGGTGAGTATCGTAGACATTAATGCGGATAAGCTGCCGGACATTTACCTGTGCCGGACCGGCATCCAGCAGGGCGCAGCCCTGGTAGATCGTCGTAACCTGCTCTTCGTCAACGGTGGCGACGGAACCTTTACCGAACAGGCCGCCACCTATGGCCTGCAAAGTGACCGGGCTACCGTACAGGCGAATTTTTTTGATTACGACGGGGATGGAGATCTGGATTGCTACCTCCAGAACACCCCCGTTGATTTTGCGGCCGTCAACGAAATCCGGGCCCGGCAAACCCCCCAGGGCATTCAACGGATCAAGGAGCCCAAGGAGTTGTTTGAATCTGACCAATTACTACGGAACGATAACGGCCAATTCACGGACGTCAGCAGGGCCGCCGGTATCCATAATTACTCTTTTGCCCTCAGTACGCTGGTCCATGATTTTAATGGAGATCAGCGGCCGGACATCTACGTGGCCAATGATTACGTTGCTGCGGACAATTTATACATCAATAATGGTGACGGAACGTTCAGCGACCAGCTGGAGAAGTACTTCAGTCATACCAGCCACAATTCGATGGGCAGTGATCTGGGGGACATCAATAACGACGGCTTGCCGGAAGTAATGGTGCTCGATATGCTGGCCCAGGATCTCGTGCGGCAAAAGAGCCTGGAGACCAATATGCGGCCTGACCGCTACAATGCACTGGTAAGCATCGGCTACGGGCACCAGTTGATGCGCAACGTTTTGCAACTGAATACCGGCCGGGAATTTGTTGACGTAGCCCCCCTGGCCGGCATCGCGGCCACGGACTGGAGCTGGACGCCCCTCCTCGCCGATTTTGACAACGATCGTAAAGTTGACGTATTCGTCTCTAATGGTTACCGTTATGATGTGACGGACATTGACTTTACGACCTTTACTTCGGATTCGGCGCAGGCCATCGGCCTGCTGGACGGAGTGAGTAATGATAAACTTCAGACCTTTATCGGGTTGATTCCCAGCGAGCCCCTGCCCAATTATCTGTACCGGAACCGCGGGGACCTGACCTTTGCCGATGTATCAAAAGCATGGGGTGTCGGCACCCGGAACACCTATTCCAGCAGTGCCGTTTACGCAGATTTAGATAAGGATGGCGATCTGGATCTGGTGGTCAGTAACTTTGAAGAGCCTCCTCACCTGTACCGCAACCAGGCCATTGAATCCGGCCAGGGCGGAAACTGGCTGCAAATCGAGGCGAAGGGGGCAGCGGAAAACCCCGCAGCCTACGGGCTTACGGCCACGGCCTACGTAGGGACGGAAACCCTGGTCCGGCAGTTGACGCCAATACGTGGATTCCTGGGGACAGTGGACCCGACCCTGCATTTCGGCCTGGGAGACGCCGACGTAATCGACCGCCTGGAGGTGCGGTGGCCCGATGGTAAAACCAGCGTTGAGACTAATGTTCCGGTGAATCAGCGCCTCATTCTTGAGCATGCAGGGGCGACAGCGGCTCCATTGCCGGGCGCGGCCGCAGGTGCAAGGTGGTTTACTTATCCGGCAGACCAGCGGGGCCTTCGTTTTCTTCATCGGGAGAACAAGCACGCTGATTTTGACCAACAATTTCTCCTGCCGCGGATGCACAGCAGAGAGGGGCCGGCGGTGGCTACTGCCGACTTGAACCAGGACGGACTGGAAGACATTTTTTTAGGCGGGGGCTCTAATCAGCCCGCTACCATCTTTTTGCAGAAGAAGGACGGAACCTTTGCGCTTTCCCCCCACCAACTGCCCGCGCCCGACGCGGGCTACGAAGATGTGGAAGCGCTGTTCTTTGATGCCGACGGAGACCAGGATCCCGACTTGTTTGTCGGTAGCGGCGGGACTTACTCCGCGCCCGGATCACCGCGCTATCAGGGCCGGCTTTACCTCAATGATGCCGGCCAGTTTCGCCGGGCAAACTTTCCGGCCACGCCCACCAGTACCGGAGCGGTGGCAACCGTAGACTTTGATAACGATGGAGACCTGGACCTGCTCATCGGTGGCCGGGTCACCCCCGGAGCTTACCCCCAGGCACCGCCTTCCTACCTGCTGGAAAATAATGGAGGCCAGTTCAGCGACGTAACGCAACGGGTTTTCCCTGACTTGCAACAGCTCGGGATGATCACGGCAATAGCCGTAGGGGATGTAGAAGGGGATGCGCAACCCGAAATTATTGTGGCGGGAGAATGGATGCCTTTGTCCATTTACACAAAATCCGGGGACAGCTACGTGCTATCCTCTACCTCTCCCACCACTGCCTCGGGCATCTGGCGCAGCTTGCTGCTCGTGGATCTGGACGGAGA
>JAUIIF010000057.1 GCA_030431945.1 Bacteroidia bacterium
GGCCGATGGGATAGTAGACCTCCCGGTCCGGAAACCTCCGGGAAAGGTGGCGGAGGTATACGCTGTCGGCAGCCACCACTTCCAGGTCCGGGTACTGCAAAGTAGAGACAATGTAGAAAGTCTCCTGATTAAAGCTTTCCCACTTGC
The DNA here is from genome assembly GCA_030431945.1 of Bacteroidia bacterium. GTDB lineage: Bacteria > Bacteroidota > Bacteroidia > Chitinophagales > Saprospiraceae > Neolewinella. The sequence continues at coordinate 148 of JAUIIF010000057.1, forward strand.
GGGGAATGACCCGCCCCCGGGCCTGGGTCAGGTAGTACCCCGTAGCGGGTTCGATCAGGGTAAAGCCAAAGATGGCCACCGAATCCTGATCCAGCTTTTCCAGTGCTGTGTACGCCGTTTCCCTGACGGCAATTCCCCGGGTATCCGTTGCGGCACGGGGGGGCAGGACGAAAAAATTGAAGCCAATGCGTGCCACCAGCAGCAGCAGGGCAAATAACAGCAGGAAATCCCGTTCCCTGCGCCACGCCAGTACCGTGATTGCACCTGCGGCCGCGCCCAAAAGAAGGCTCTTTAACCAGGGGAAGCGAACTACCTCCGTCTGCGGAAACAGCGGACTGAGCGTAATGGCCAGTGAACTGATGGTCATCAGGACAAGCAACAGGTAACGCAGGCCGCGATAGCTCCGGGTCTGCCGTTGCTGATGCCCGTGGTACAAAAACAGCAGGCTACCGAAAAGTAGCGGAAAAAGCATGAGCAGGTACCGCGGATACACATTGGGAGAAAGCCAGTAAATAAGCACGTTGGCCAGAAAAGCCACCAGCAAAAAGGCCGAAAAATCATTCTTTCTGAGCTGCTGCCAACTTCCCCGCTGCAGCAGGAATACCAACAGCAGTGTCCAGGGAAGAAAGTGGTAACTCATCTCAAACGGAAAGGCAATGACGTGCTCGATCGAGGCCCAGAAGCCGTGGGCAACGGCGGTTCTTTTCCCACTTTCCAGGAAGAGGCGCTCGAAGACTTTTGTCAGGTCTACGTACTGGCTGTACTGCCAGTAGTACAGGGCCAGCAGGGCGACACAACCCAGCCCGCTTACTAAGTGAGCGGGGCGGAGAAACTGCTTCCAGGAGCGCGTCCAGCTGAGGATGACAAAAATCGTTACCCCCTGAAACACCAGCGCCGGCAACCCTTTGAGCAGGAAGCCTATCACGGTAAGTGCGTAGCTGATCCCGAAGGCCCACCACCAGTTCCCCGTCGGAGCGGCAGGGCTGGCTGCCGCCTTCCGCTGCGTGGCAAAATGATACAGGACCATGATCTGGCCATAGACCACCCAACTGAACGTCACGTCAATGAGTGCGAGCATACTATCCCAAAACAGCATCCTTCCGCAGGTGATTACCGTCAGGGCATGGAGCCCGGCCAGGTAGCGGGGGAAATGCCGCCTGCTGAAAAAATAGACAGTTCCCGCAAAGCCCAGGATACTGCCCACCGTTGGCAGGCGGGCGGCCCACTCACTGGCCTCCCCGTGCAGGGTGAAGCTGATGGCCAGTATCCAGTTCCAGAGCGGTGGTTTATTCAGGTAGGCGTCCCCGTGCATGGTGGGCGCCAGGTAGTTCCCACTCCAGAGCATTTCCTGGGCGACGAGCGACCGGATGGCCTCATCGTCAATAAAGACCATGATACCAAGGTTGATCAGCAGCGCGGCGGGGAGCAACAGGGCCGCAAGCAGGAAAAGGTGGCTACGACTTAGCTTGATGTTACGGTGGATTAAGGAATGGACACGACTGACGAAACAAAGGCTGTTTCCCTTCGCTACCGCTGTTTTCGGTAAGCTGCCCAAAGGTAACGGCCGGGAGGGGCTACTTTACCCGCTGAACGAAATTTTGACTAAAAGAACGCAAGCGGCCCTCCTTACTTCTTGCCACCACCACTATCCGGTAGTTTCCGTAGTCGTCTGTATCTGGCAGCCGGAGCGTTACATCGCTGCCGGTGGCAACGCCCGTTTTCCAGACCAGTACCGGAGACAGGGCGGGCACCTCGCTGGCCGCCGCATCCCGCACCGGGAAGGTCGCAGCAGGCTGAATTCCCCTTACCGGAAAGATATCATCTGCGTCGGCAGCGGGAAATTTTGTGGGCGGGCGCAGGGTTTCGATCTGGACCACTCCGTGATTCCCGAGTGCGGGAAAATAGCGGCGCAATTCGCTACCCACGTAATAAAACGCCAGGTACTCCACGCCGGCAGGGTTCATCTTCATGACGTAATTATCGTCCCGGGTAAGTTTCCCGTCAATGATGTACAAAGGGGTTTCGAGGAAGAAGCGTTGGTTTGGCGCGTTGTACAAACGCCCCGTATAGTTGTCCTTTTTAGTACGTACCCGGAGTTCTCCGGCGACTTCCTTAAAGAAGTTGTACATATCAGGAAATTTCTTGTAGTCCTGCACCTGAAAGTCACGGTTAGGCGCCAACGACTGGCGCTCCTGCGGCCTGGCTTGCGCCGCAATTTCCGTTTCCACCGTGGCGAAGAGCTGGTAAATTTTACGGCGGCGGCGAGCCAGATCAATGTAAGCTGCCACTTCTGCGGTTACGGGTGGTTCGCCGGTAAGGGGTGAAAGCTGCCGCTCAGCCAGGCGGGGTTGCAGGTCGGTACCGTCCGTAGCGCGAACCTGCACGGTCTTGGTACCTTCAAATGCTCCGAGTTCCAGCAGAAAGTCACCGTTACTGGCCTTGGCAAAGCCGAAAGAAAAAGTTGCCGGATCCCAGACGGGCAGCAAATTGGTGCTGAGGGGTTCCCCGGCTGCGGTACTGACCGTCGCCGGATAGAAAAGCGTATCCGCCCAGCGGTAGTCCGCTACTGCCGGCACTTCCACATAGGGGTTTGCCGGCCCCGTAACGTCTTCGTTGACGATACTGATGCTGTAGGCATCCTCCCGTAAACCGGTAATCGAAACCTGCTGCCCGGACACCGCCACCTTCAGGTCCGTAGCACCTGGCAAGGGATCGGCCCCCAGCAGGGTACCTCCTTCCGTTTCCGTTACCCGCTGGTCGCTAAAGACCGCATGGGTGAAAACCCCCAGGTCAATCACCTCCTTTTCCGTGGTCATTCCTTCCAGTCCTAAGCGGTAATAGCCGGTGGGCAACGTGAAGGGCCACCGGTAGTAGCCCGCGGCCTGGCCGTCCGGGCCGGACCCCAGGAAAAAATAATCCAGCATCGTGCCGTCAGGCCCGTAAATGGAAACCTTCACCTTGGGAGGGGCTGGCTGGGGCAAAAAGGCAGAAAACCACGCGACTTCCCCCGCTACGTGAAACGGTCGATCGAAATGAAGAGCGGTCTGAGCCGTCAGCAAAGACGAAAATGAAAGGAGAATAATGATCAGCAGGCGCATGGCAAATAAGTTGGGGGGATAAAGAGTCACGGTATTTCAGGGAGAGGGACAGGACAACTTAACCTGTGGCTAGAGTTCCCACCACGGCGGGCGCACGGTAGTCGAGGTATTGCTGGCCACCAGGCAGTCAGTACAACGATTGACCGGAGGAGGCATACCGGCAGTCAGCGGACAGGCAAAGACCGGGTTCCCCGCCTCCGCACGGGTAACCGGCACCCGGATTATTGCCGGAGAGGCGACGTAGAAGTAGCCAAATACATTGGTGGTAGTCCCTTCAACGGAGCGAACGTTGCCAACGATGGGGCCACCAGGGGGCTCAAAAATGCTTAGTTCCTGACTGGCAATCGCATTAACCTGGCTGTAGTAATCAAAGGCCTCCCGGGAAATTGCTTCCTGACGAATTTCCATATAGTTACCTTCTGCGTAACGGAAACTGATGGGATTTTTCCCCAGCGAGAAATCAGTGAGGGATGGGGTATCCCCCCCCACGTTCCCGAGCACTTTTACTTTGGTCCCTTCAAAAGGAAGGTTGATGTAACAGGTTTTAATGCCCGTGATGGTATCCGTGCTTTCATCCGTCTGTGCGTAATACTCATCCATAAGCCACCGGACGTAAGCTGCTGATCCGTCCGCATACCGCAGTGGTGTCGATAACAGATACTCCATCGCCGGGCGGTTTTCCGGCACGCCGGATGCATTGATGACTTCCGCCGTGCCCGGCACGGCTCTGGCACTGGTAGGCACAATGGGGGGCAACAGCTCCTCCGGCTCACTGGCGTAATTTGCTCCCTCCCTGGTGGTCACCAATACGCTGAAGCGCATTCCCTCGGAGGTCCGGAACGCCGGGTCGCCGGCAGGTACACTGCCCCGGTACACGCCATTGCGATACACTAGCGGGAGTTCCTGCCCGTCTTCGTTCACCACCCGTACCTCCGCCGTTACGATCTGGGCCGGGCGGTTACTGTTTTCGAAACGAAAGAGTTCCTCCAGAATAACTTCGGCTTCCGCAACGTCTGTTCCGACCAGGAGCCGGCCGGAGACAACGATGCCGTCGGGCAGGGGTAAACCCTGGGTCAGGTCAATTTCGTCCACACAGCTCCAGCACAGAGCCAGCAGAAACAGCAGCGGGGGAAGGCGAAGATTACCGATAGTTTTCATGGTTACAATTTTCTTGGCGGGGGAATGGGAGGGAGCCACGCAAGGGCGATTTTTCCTTTGCCGGCAGTTTCTACGGGCGGGGAGGGCTAGCGGGTTTCGATGTTGAAGGTAATGGCGGGGAAGACCGTTCCTAACACGGCTAACCGGTTGGCCACATTGCTGCGATCCGGGGCCTGGGTATAATAAACGGAGAAGGCATTTTTACGGCCATATACGTTGTACAGGGAGATCGTCCAGCTGGTCTGGAAGTTTTTGGTTTCGTTGTATCCTTTGCCCAGGGTGTAAGCCAGGTCCAGCCGGTGGTAATCGGGGATGCGCACGGCGTTACGATCGCTGTAAACGGGGACGGAAAGCCCGTTTTCTACCCGGTAGCTGCCTACCGGCGCCGTGACGGGCCGGCCGGTACCGTAGGTAAAGTTGGCCGTCAGGGTATTTCGTTTGTTCGGGTTCCAGTTCAGGGTCATTACGAAGTTGTGGGGCTTATCGAAGTTGGAGTTGTAAAATTCGCCGTTGTTAATGCCCGGTATCTTACGCTGGGTGCTGGAGTAGGTATAGCTGACCAGTCCGTTGAGGGTTCCCACCTTGCGCTTGCCGCTCAGCTCCAGGCCGTACGCCCGCCCCTCGCCAATCAGAATTTCCGTTTCCAGGCTGGGGTTGACGATTACTTCGGCAAAGTCCCGGTAATCCCACAACTGATCAATCTGGCGGGCATAAACTTCTGCGCCCAGCTCTACATTATTGTCCTCCAGGTTGAGGAAGTACCCCAGGGAGACGTTGTGGGACAGGAAGGGGGGAATGTACCCCGTGCTGAGTTGGTACTGGGAGCTCGGCGTTGGTGAGTCACTCACGAAAATCTGGTTCAGGAACTGTGCCGTCCGGCCGTACCCCGCCCGGATGGAGGCAGCGCCGTTCAGGCGGTAACGCAGGCTGATCCGTGGTTGCAGGCTGTTGAAAGTCGCCATCGTCTCCCCGGCTCCGTAGCGAATGGTATCCGTAATCCGGCCGCGGGCCGGCACACCATCTTCATAGATGTTCTCCGTTCCCGGGCCGAGGAAACGGAAGTTGGCAAACCGTAGTCCTGCGCTGATACTGAACCGTTCCGAAAATGCGTAATCCACACTTCCGAATAAATTGGTCTCCAGGCCGTGTTCTTCCTCCAGGGCACCTTCTTCGGCCAGGGACTCCGCAGAGGCCCGGGACCGGATCCCGGGGTTGACCCAGTAGCGGTTGAGCTCAAGACCGCCTTCGAACTGCAGTTCTTCCGAAACGTCGAAATTCACTTTGGGCTTCAGCGTCAGGTAACGAATACCATTGTCTACAACTTCCGCGCTGAGCGGGCGCAGGTCACTCTGACTGCTTTGGTAATCGCTGTACACCACACTCAGATCGGCGTAGAGTTGGTCGCTGAAAATCTGCTTCCACGTCGCTTGCCCCAGCGCAGTCTGGTAGTCAAAAGCAAAAGTTTCTGCGTAGTTGAATTCATCCTGAGAACCGTAGCCCTGGAGGATCAGGGTCGAATTTTCTCCGAAACGCTGGGTGACGCGCAGGTTACCGTCGAAGAAAAAGGTAGCGGAGGAATTTACCTCTTCCACGTTTGCCAGGCCCAGGACCCAGTTCGCGTAGCTGGAGCGCGCCCCCAGGATGAAGCTGCTCTTGTCCTTTACGAGCGGGCCTTCGAGCATTACCTTACCGGTAACGGGGCCGACCCCGGCTTTAAACCGGAAGTGATCAAAGTTGCCGTCCCGGAGTTGCACGTCCAGTACCGAGGCCAGCCGCCCGCCAAAACGCGCGGGCATATTGGCTTTGTACAGGTCTACGCTCTTGATCACGTCGGCGTTGTAGGTACTGAAAAAACCGAGGGCGTGGCTGGAGTTGATCAGTGCTCCGTTGTCCATCAGCAACAGGTTCTGGTCTATTTCTCCGCCGCGCACGTTGAAGCCGGAAGCCCCCTCCCCGATGGAGCTGACCCCCGGGTTCAGCAACAGTGCTTTTACCACGTCCGTCTCCCCCATAAAAGTGGGCAACTTTTCGAGTTGGGCCATGTCCAGGCGCTGTACGCCGGCCTGTACCCGGCCTACGTTGGCGTCGGCGGCCTGTTCCGTTACCACAATTTCCTGCAAATTGGTTCCGGAGGCCCCCAGGGCAATGTCGAATGTTCCCGAACCATTAACGCGGATATCCCGCCGATTGGCACCGAAACCTACGTAGGAAATAATCATGGTGTACGCTCCCGGCCGCAGCTTCAGTTCGTACTTCCCCTCCGCATCCGTGGCGGCGGCGACGGTACTATTTTCTATCTGGACGGTAGCGCCAATAAAGGTTTCGCCGGATTGCTGGTCCGTGATGGTCCCGGAGACAGTAGCGAGGCCGTCGGGCCCCAGGCTTTCGAGGGTGCCGATGAAAGCCGTCGTGGCTGCGGGTCCTGCTGCCGGCGCGTCTTCTTCCAGCCCCTCCGCCACGGCTGCGTAGTAGGCGGCATCGAACTCTGTCCCGATGGTAATCGCGGAGCCGATCACGTACACGCGGTTCCGGTAGTCAACAAAATCAAGGATGGTGTTGGCCAGGATGGCCTTCAGGGCATCCCGGACGGTGGCGCCTTCCAGGTCGAGGGAAATGTTGCCCGTTGGCAGTTGGTCTTCCTGAAAGAAGATACGAACGGGTAGCTCCGCATTTAGCTGGCGGAGTGCGTCCGCCCGGCTGATCGATTCATCCTTAAGGCTAAGGGTGGGCAGGTCTTGCTGTTGGGCGCGGACGCTGGTGCACAGGAGGAGTAGGAGTGCAAGGGTGATCAGTCTTTTCATAGCGGGGTCTCAAACTGGAAAACGGTAGTCTTACCAGCAAAGCTAAGCAATGCCGGGGGTAAGCGCTTTTTGTTTCCGTCGCAGCGCAGACCTAAGCGGACAAGAAAACACCCGGAGACTCAATTATCCGCAAAAAATTGCCGCAAAACCGCCGCTCGGGCCGGTGCTTCCGGTCCGGGTGGCCCGTCATCGTTTAAGGTAAGTGGTCCGCCTTGCCGGCGGCCCCACGTAAAGTTGACCGTATACGGCCGGCACGGGTCCCCTGCCCTGCACCTGCGGCCGCGCCCCCTGTTCCTACCGTGAGGCGAGCCAGCGCCTCCGCAGCATCCGGCAGCTCCGTTCGCTGCCGCCGGCGTCTACTGCGTGCTGCATCTGATCAATGGCCTGTTCCATCAGCTCCGCGGGCCAGTCACCCGGGGCACACGGGCAGATTTGGGTCTCGTCTTCCAACGAAAAGTAGTAGCGGATGACCACGCAAACCGGAGGCACCTGCCGGGTGCGGCAACGCTGTACCAGCTGGCGGGCCGGTCGGGGGTCAAACGTACCCACCGGGTAGTGTAAATGATAAGCAGGCAACTGCTCGTGGCTAAGGCTGCCACTGCCATCGCCGTGCAGCCGGAGCGTCCAGCCCGTATGGTTTTCCACCTCGGCATAATCCAGCTCCGCCAGGGGCAGCGCCGTGGCCGGGCCACCGCAATGAAGCAAAAAAACCGGGAGCAAGAGCACGGGGAAATAGTGAATAGGCATCATGGCGGGCTTGCGGACAACCATACTGATGCACAAGGGTTATCTTTTGGCGGTTGCTTGGCACACCGCGTATAAAAAGTAGTATTTCCGCTTGATCGAATTTGAGACTTACCAGTTAGCGAACGGCCTGCGGGTCGTCCTTCACCATGACCCTGAACGCACGGTTGCCTCCGTCAACGTGTTGTACCTGGTCGGCAGCCGCAACGACCCGCCGGGGCGAACCGGTTTTGCGCATCTTTTTGAGCACCTCATGTTTGGCGGCTCCGAAAACGCCCCTAATTTTGACGACGCCCTCCAGCTGGCCGGCGGTGAAAACAACGCCGTAACCGGCGCGGACCACACGCTTTACTACGATATTGTCCCGGCCGAAAACGTCGAGACGGCCCTGTGGCTGGAAAGTGACCGTATGCGTAGCCTGAAACTTGACCAGCAGGCCCTGGACACCCAGAAAAAAGTGGTGGTGGAAGAATTTAAGGAGACCTGCCTCGAAGAACCGTACGGCGACCTGTACCACCACCTCAATGACCTTGTCTATACCGTTCACCCCTACCGCTGGCCGGTAATCGGGGAGCGCTTTGAGCACATCGAGGAGGCGAACCTGGAGGACGTGAAGGACTTTTACTTCCGCTACTACTGCCCCGACAATGCCGTACTCTGTGTGGCCGGAGGCTATGACGACACCCTGATCCGGCAACAGATTGAGCGCTGGTTCGGGGATATCCCTCCCGCTGATCCGGCCCATGCACGCCCGGCCCTGCCGGAAGAGCCCGAACAAACGGAGACCCGGCGGAAGACGGTAGTGGCGGATGTCCCCAGTCCGGTAATCTACCTTAATTACCGGACGCCCGGACGGCTGGATCCTGATTTCCCCGCCCTGGACATCCTGTGCTTTCTACTCGGCAGTGGGCGCTCCTCCCTGCTTTACCGGCGGCTGGTCCGTGATGGCGACCTCTTCGCCGAGGTCTCCGCCAGCCATAACGACGGCCTCGATTCCGGGGCCATTCTGATCGACGCCCGGCCGGCGGAAGATGCGGACTACGACGAAGCCCGCAGCGCCCTGTTTGCCACCATTGAGGAATTCGTCACTGCAGGCGTTACGGAAGCCGAACTGGCCAAGGTGATGAACCGACTGGAGCAGCACAATCATTTTAAGTCCATCGACATCAACAACCGGGCTTCCGAACTGGCCTTCTTTGCCGCTCTCGGCAAGCCGGAGCTCATCAATGCTGAACTGGACCAGTACATGGCCGTCACCGTGGCGGAAGTGAACCGGGTGGCCCGCACTTACCTCTGCCCGGAGAAGTTATCGGAGGTAGATTACATTTGTGAAGAAGAATAACCCACCGCATTGCGCACCATTCCATAGCCCCTAACCACGTTCGCCATCCGCTTTTCCCTACGCATCGGTAAAATATTCGGTGTCCCGGTGGACCTCCACTGGAGCTTTCTGCTCGTCCCGTTGATCATCGGCTACTTCGCGTGGATACCGGGCTACGGGATGAACTGGATTGCCGCAAGCTGGTGGACGACCATTGCCGTGCTGCTCTTTTCTTTTGTTTTGCTCCACGAGTTGGGTCATGCCCTGGCCGCACAGAACCGCGGGGTAAAAGCAGAGCGCATCATCCTCTTCCCCCTGGGGGGCGGGGCCTATTTGCCGGAGCAGCCGAGTAATGTCTGGGAAGAAGTATTCGTGTACGCGGCCGGCCCGCTGGCGAATATCATCCTGGCCCTGCTGGCCTGGGGGCTGCTGCTGACCCGGCCCGACGGCCCGTTGCTGATCGCCTACTACCTCAAGCTGTCCGGCAACCTGGTTGTTTTTCCCGGTATTGCGGACCAAATCCTGGGGCTCACCCTTGCCGTTAACCTTTTACTGGCCATCGGGAACCTGCTCCCGGCTTACCCGCTGGATGGCGGGCGTATTCTCCGGGCTTTGCTCCGGCGCCCGCTGGGCGCCCGGCGGGCGACCGTCATCGTTACCGGACTGGGCGTGGTCATTGGCAGTGGACTCGCCTGGCTGGGTGTCAGGCTCAGCGACCCGCTACTGGTCTTCGGCGCGGGTTTCATCATCTTGCTGTCCGTGCTCGAATACCAAAACGGCTGGCAGCGCAGGCGCCTGGCGAATAAGGCCGTAGGAGATGTCTTGCGGTTACCGCTGCCTTCCCTTTACCGGGTTTATCCCGGGCAGCCGGTCGGTGAAGTCCGCCGTTTTTTTCAGGCCACTGAGTGGCCGATTCTACCGGTCTACAATCAGTGGAACGAACAGGTGGGCTTCGTAGAAGCTTCGGTCATCAATGAAGAAGCGGAGGACGACCGGGAGCCGGTCCGTCGTTATTGCGAAAGAGAATTTGTTACCGCCCAACCTACCGAAGAACTACTGGCCATCACGGAGCGGATCGTCGATGCCAACGTCTACGGTGCAACGATCATCGGTCCCCGCGGAGAACTGGTCGGCTACGTATTTACCGAAGACATCATGCCCCTCCTGGATACCAGGCTGAAGAAAATAAAAAGAAGACTCCGGCAGGAAGGGCCGGCCGGTGAGTAGCCTGACTTATTGCATCCCCAACTTTGCCTTCACCTCGGGCGTCAGGTCAGTAGTATCACCGGCAAACAGAATGGTGCCGAAGATGGAGGAGTCAAAGACCAGTTTATAACTGCCGGCCTTGGCCACCGCCGTAACGGCATCCTTCGCCCGCTGGATAATCGGGCCCAGTAGGGTCTGCCGCTTCTTTTCGATTTTCATCGGCAGTTGCTGCTCAAACTGCCTGATGGCCACCTGATCCTTTTGCAACTTCGCTTCAATGGCGGCCAGCTCTTTGGGGGTGAGGTCATCCCTCCGTTTTTGGGCGTCTTCAAAAGCAGCGTTGAGTTTTTTCACCATGTCTTCACCAATGGCGACCTGCTCCTTTTCGTAGGCCTGCAGTTCCGCCTCGGCGGTCTTGACCTCGGGCATGGCACTCAGCAAATTGCCGAAGTTGACGTGTCCGTATTTCTGGGAAAAACCCGTAGAGAGGGTACCGATTGTAAGCAGGAACACTAAGAAAAAACGCTGCATAGGGGATCATTCATTTAAGGAGAAAACAAAGGTAATGTGCTGCTGATCTGCGGCCCCTTAAGGAAGCGTTAAAAGGTTTTTAAAACTTTTTCTGTTGTTTGTTTTTGCATTTAAAACAATTCTTCTACCTTGCGGAAACAATTACCACAAAATGAAACAAATTAACCTTCCGATTCCCGCCGGCTGGCGGCTGTTCTTTGCGGAAATCTACCGTCGGGTGCATCGTCAGGTTACCAGTCCGTGGACAAAACTCATCGTCCTCGCTTCTTTAACCTTACTGTTCACCCAACGGGAACTGAGTTTCAGCCTCAGCATCCACGGCGGGGGCCTGTTCGGGCTGCACGAGACTTCCGTTTTTTCTCATTCGGCTACCGGGCCGCAAATAAGCGGGGGCGCGGCCGCAGGTGCCGGGCAAGAAGAATTGGCCAAGTTGGCGAGCTACGTTGCCCCCCGCAAGGAATGGACGGCCAAGCAGCAACAGCAACTGGCCTACGTAGACGAATTCAAGCTCGTGGCACTGGCGGAAATGAGTGCGCACGGTATTCCCGCCAGCATTACCCTGGCCCAGGGGCTGCTGGAAAGCGGTACCGGCCGTAGTACCCTGGCCCGCAAAAACCACAACCACTTCGGCATTAAGTGTTTCAGCAAAAAATGCCGGAAGGGCCATTGCTCCAATCATTCCGATGATCACCATAAAGACTTCTTCCGCATCTTCGAGAATCCCGAAGAAAGCTACCAGGCCCACAGCCAGGTTCTCATGAAAGATCGCTACAAATCACTCTTCAGTCTTCCCATCACGGATTACCGGGGGTGGGCTCACGGGCTGCGCAAAGCCGGCTACGCCACGGATCCCCGTTACGGCGACAAACTGATCCGGATGATCGAAGACCTGGAACTGTGGCGGTACGATGAGTTGTAGTGGGTTGCGGGTAGCGGGTTGCGGGTATTTCGCGCTTGTTTGGAAGTAATTTATCCGGCCATTTTTTCCTGGCCGTATTTCACCCGTCATCAGAGGGCCTTGTTGCCCACCCAGAAGAATTGATGGGAGAGGAGGGCAGCCCGTTAGTGCCGTCCGCGCTTTTTCCGGAGAGGTAGTAGTCCGTTGATCGCGAGATGAAGGCTTAACGGAAAAGTCGGCACGGCTGGCCTCTTTCCCATCCTGAATTAGGTTTTGACGTTTGAGTGTAGTGGCCCGTTTCCTGATCCGGGGGAACGGGCCTTTTAGCTTCTTTCCGTGCGGGATCCTGCCGGCTTACTCCCGTCCGCCTTTGAGGGCAAGAAAATCCAGGACCATCCCCTTCAGTTCCTGTACTTCACTCCCCATCAAATGGCCGTAGGAATGTGGATTGAGCATGGTATGGTTGAGCGGCTGGATGAGGTCAATGGCTACCGTGGGGCCACCGATGATGGCCAGTTCACCGTCTGGTTTTGTCCGCAGGGGAAAGCGCAGGCGTTTGTCCTGGATTCTTGGCTGATTAATCAATACCGGAAAGCCAACCACATTAAAGTTAGTGGATGGCTCGAGGAATTCGGGCATCGTTAAGCAAAGAAAGAAATCAAAAGGAAGGAGGCGGGCTGCAGGGTGTTTGGTGTTTAGCTCGTAAACGTGAAAAGGGCTAAATGGTGTAGAGTGCATTTGGATGATTCAGATAAACTTCGAATGTCTTATCCATTATGTCGAAAGACTGTTCACAAGTTGCCAAATAGGATCGATATTCAGCTTCGGTCATCAATGCTGCCCAGGCTGGCTGCTGCTCTTTAACGGGAATAGGTTGCACGGTCTTACTACGACGGCCTCTGGCGGAAGTACCTCCGGCTACTGCCGAGTGGTGTAAAAATTGATTATTTGTATTCACGTTATGCAACCTTTGTGGAAAGAGAGAGAGTAGTTGTAGAAATTAATTGGCCTCTTAAAAAAGAACTCTTCTTTTGGATAGACACAAAAATACAGCAACTGGTTCATTGACGAAGACAAGCTGACAAGGTCACTAAGTGGCTGACAGCAGGCAAGTAGCCACTAAAAATCAGCCAGTTAGCCCAAAATATAAGCAAAAAGAAT
>JAUIIF010000058.1 GCA_030431945.1 Bacteroidia bacterium
CTTTTCGGGTACATCTGTACTTGTACCGAAACAATAAACAAACTATCTCGTCAACACCCCCAAAGTTACCCAACCTCCTCCTCTCCTACCTCCTAAACCATTCTCCGGACGGTTCCGTCCACACGCAGCATTCTTCGCGAAGCCATGCTGCAAGCACGAAACAGCTCCAGGTTCAACCGGTAACCTCCTTTTTTGGTGTGGAGCAAAGCGGGTTCAAGAAAATTAAGCCGTGTCAGTAAAGAAATGTGCTGCATACAGGTTCGTTCATCGAGCGGTATTCCTGCTATGAGTACGGTATACGGTAAGGCGTCTCCACTAACCAGCCGACTAATCATTCTTACCCGGGCGGGATGTGCCATACCTTGGCATAGTTTACTTGCTAATTGCTCATCGAGGTCGAAAAGGGGGGATTTGGAGCGGGCCATACTACTGCTGCTTAACTGCTGTCAAAAGGGAATTACCGCCACAATAATAAACAATAATTCTTAAATAATAAAATAACAAACACTTCAATTGCTTTACCCCTCGCGTGCGCCTCCTGCCCTCTTTTCCCTTCCCCTCTCAACCTTTTAAGCATCGATTTCAGCTACCGACCAGGGTAGCACCGCCCTTTTCTACACTGTCTTTCCGTATCCCTGCCCGCTTTTAGCCCCTACTTTGTTTAAGCTAATAAAGCTCGTGCCAATCAGGCATTCCCCTTTTCCTCCCTGCAAAATCATTCCTTTACAGCTGCGGCAAAAAACCTTTCTTTGCATCAGTCACCTTCCGGTGGCGAGCACCTTCATCGTTTTTCTATGCAGCTCACTTACCAGGCAATTCCCTTTACCTCCCTGACGACCGCACAGCTTTACGCGTTGCTTCGGCTACGGGCCGAAGTCTTCGTCGTCGAACAGAATTGTGTGTACCAGGACCTGGACGACAAGGACCAGCCCGCCCTCCATTTACTCGGCACCACCGAAGATGGTCGCCTGGCAGCCTATACCCGTCTGCTTGACCGGGGCATTTCCTATCCCGACTACGCAAGCATCGGCCGGGTTATTACCGCGCCGTTTGCGCGCGGGCAAGGTTTGGGGCGCCCCCTGATGGAGGCTTCTCTCCAAGCCTTGTTTACGGCGTATGGCGTTCAGCCGGTTAAAATAAGCGCCCAGGCTCACCTGCAGGCTTACTACGGCAGTGTCGGTTTTACGGGTGTTGGGGATATTTACGATGAAGATGGCATCCCCCACCGCGCAATGCTCTACCAACCTTGAAGCCTAGGAGCGTAAACGTTCAATATTCCTGCCTACTGCCGCCCCTTCCGTACGGGCCAGTACCTTCCAGGCCCAGCGGGTGAGGCGGGTTCCCGGCCGATTGATCCGGGTCGCCAGGCGAACGACGTTGCTGTCCACCCGGTTAACCACCTTTTGGTGATCCGCTGCGGCAGCCCACACCTGGTGGGCCACTACCCACGCCTGTTCGCGGGCGGCCCGCATGTAGACATCCAGCAGGTATTCGTCCCGCTGCCAGCCCAGCCGATCAATTACGCTGAAGAATGGACTGATGCGGGAAATACGATCCTGCAGCTCTTCGATAATTTCCTGAAGAATATCGTTGACCCGACGAAAATCAGCCTCCAGATCATCCAGGTTCCGGCCGGCCATCAGCCGGCCGGCCGCAATGCCCAGGTCAAGGTTAATGTGGGCGTTCATCCCAAGCAGGACGTGCTGCAGCATCGCTTTGTTTTCCTTAGCCGCATCAAAGGCCAGGCGCCAGGAGGCGGAGCAATCCGCGCCCGCATGGTAGCATGCATAGGCTTCCAGGTAGAGGTTGGCGAAGGCAACGTCAAAGACCTCCATCCGGGCATTATCGTCAAAGCGTCCGGCGCTAATGGCGGCTTTGATGGCCGCCGTCGTTCGGCGGTATACGTAGGTAAAGTAACCGACGGGGTCGTTGGTGCGGCAAGCCGTATCAATGATCTGATCCAGTTGGTCCAGTACCTCGTCAATGGTGGTAGGAGTGGCGGACATGAACACAAGATAACCTCCTAGCAGATAAATCCCTAAAAGCGATCAATCCCATGCCTGAACACCACGGGGATGTTCACCAAGGCGGCCACTGCTTTCCCGTTGATCGTCCCCGGATTAAAACGGGGCAGTTCCCTGGTTACCCGAACGGCTTCCAACACGAGGTCCTGCTGCGCACGCGACCACTTTTTCGGGCCGTCGGCAATGATCCATTTCTTTTTTTTCAGCATGAATTCATGGGCACAGCCCAGAGAAATTTCCTGCGTCGCTACTACCGGAAGACTGTCCCGCAGGGTCACCACTGACTGCTCCAGGAAAAGGCCGGCACTGTCCGCCGTAAACACCCCATTGGTGTCGACAATACCGTAAACCAGCACCTTCCCTCCCGTCCTGGTCGCCAGGGCCGTCCGTGGAAAACGAATCTTCCGGTAAATAGCGTGCGCGAGGCGGGCGTCGGGGCCGCTTGGCAGACCGGCAGTGATGTCCACCGCCTCCCGGGGGATAGCCGGCAACGTACTCAGACTATCCGGGATGTAGGCTTTTGACTGGCCCGACAGGTTCCCACCAAAAAAGAAAAGTATCGGTAGTAAATAATGGAACTTCATCAGGTTGTCAGGTTTATGGCGCAAAGATAATTGTGGCAGCTATTTTTGCCCGGCAGCCTGCGTGTACAGCATACGCCGCCTGATTTGCCCGGAACAAGCAGTCTCCTCAGGCGAGAATCAGGTCATCAGCGTACGGTGGCAGCCGCAGCTTTCGCGCGCCTTGCTTTCCAGAAACTAAGGCCTGCACCCGCGTCCGCGCCCTATCTTGCAGCTCCAAAAAAACAAAAAGCACCTCATGCAGCCTCTTGCCGAACGCATGCGCCCTACTACCCTCGACGATTACGTCGGCCAGGCCCACCTCGTGGGGCCGGGGGCCGTGCTGCGCCGTGCCGTGGAAACCAAACGCCTGCCCAGTTTCATTTTGTGGGGACCGCCGGGGGTGGGAAAAACAACGCTGGCCAAGATCGTGGCGGGGCAGCTGGAAGTGCCCTTCTACATGCTTTCCGCCATCAACTCCGGCGTCAAAGACGTACGGGACACCATTGATAAGGCAAAGCGCGGACAGTTCTTCGACCGCGCCAGCCCCATCCTGTTTATCGACGAAATTCACCGCTTCAGTAAAAGCCAGCAAGACAGTTTGCTGGGCGCCGTGGAAGCCGGCATCGTTACCCTCATCGGCGCGACTACCGAGAACCCGAGTTTTGAAGTTATCCCCGCCCTGCTCAGTCGCTGCCAGGTGTACATTCTGGAACCACTGGGGGAAGAAGAACTCAAAAGTATGGTCGAGAAGGCGCTGACGCAGGATGCCGTGCTGAGCAAAAGGGCCGTCAAGGTCGAGGATTACGGTACGCTGCTCCGCTATTCCGGCGGTGACGGCCGGCGGCTGTACAACCTGCTCGAACTCGTCACCAACGATGCCGCTGATGGCCAGGAGGTGGTCATTACCGATGCGCTGGTCTCCGCCCGGGTGCACGAGAACCTGACCCGGTACGATAAGACCGGAGAACAGCATTACGACATTGCTTCGGCCATGATTAAGTCCATCCGCGGCTCCGATCCGAACGGCGCTGTTTACTGGCTGGCCCGGATGATTGAAGGGGGCGAAGACGTCAAATTCATTTGCCGCCGACTCATCATCTCTGCCTCCG
Organism: Bacteroidia bacterium; assembly: GCA_030431945.1. Classification (GTDB taxonomy): domain Bacteria; phylum Bacteroidota; class Bacteroidia; order Chitinophagales; family Saprospiraceae; genus Neolewinella. The sequence continues at coordinate 3,697 of JAUIIF010000058.1, forward strand.
AAGACATCGGGCTGGCCAATCCGAATGCGCTGTTAATGGCTACTACGGCCGCCCAGGCAGCCCAGATGGTCGGGTATCCGGAAGCCAGGATCATCCTCAGCCAGGCGGTCGTTTACCTGGCCTCCAGCCAAAAAAGCAATTCCAGTTACCAAGCCATCAACAACGCCCAGGCAGCCGTCCGGAAAACAGGCACCCTTCCCGTTCCACTGCACCTGCGGAATGCACCGACCAAGCTTATGAAGCAACTGGACTACGGAAAAAACTATAACTACAGCCACGACAACCCCGGAAACTTCAAAGCACAGGAGTATTTGCCCGCTGAACTGGCGGGGCAGCCACTCTTTGTCCCCAAGCCTAACAACCCGACGGAAAAAGCAATCCTGGACCGGTTGAAGCAATGGTGGGGCGGGAAGTACTACTAAAAATAAAAGAGCGGCAACGGGCTAACCCATTACCGCTCCAACAGTGAAATTTCCTTACCAGCCAGTGGCCAGCGAGGTGATTATTGCTTAAGCAATTTAATGGTCAGCAGTCCCTGACCAGTGCTTACCAAGGCTACGTAATTACCTTTCGGCAGTGCGCCCATTGGGAGTGCATACTGAACGGTATTCGGCGTCCAGTTACCGACTACCTGGCCGTTGGCATTGAACAACGTCAGGCGGTCCATTCGTACGGGAGCGACGATGTTAACCACTTCTCCAACCGGGTTCGGGAAGGCTTCCAGCACCCCTACTTCCGGCGTATTGGTACCGTCTACTACATCTTTGTAGAAGTAAACATTGTCCAGGTAGAGCGTACCTGCACCTACCGGCAGACCACTGATGATAAACTGGTTGATGTCCGTTTGATTCATTCCGGCGAAATCCGCCAGCGGAATATCCAGGCCGACCCAGGTTTTGGTAGCCGTCATGAAGACCAGCTCATTCTCCGTATCATTATCACCACCGAAGCCGTCCATGCCGAAGTCGACCAGTTTGATCCGCATGGTATCCATATTCGGCGTCCAGTAGTCAACGTGCAAGTGGGTCATGCCTGCCGTCGTCAGGTCGATCGCATTGGGACCTAGGGTTTCAATGCCTACGAAATCCAGACCAGTATACTTCTTGGTGGGGTTACCATCAATCATGATGTCGGTTAAGGTGGCCATGCTCCAGTCAGTCCTCCAGGTATCTACCGGCACGTCCGTGTAGGCATCGCTGAACATGGAAATGACGTTGGCCGCAGCGCGGGTGGGCGTTGGCGCGGCCTCCATGGGCTCGTCGTCACCACCACCGTTACCACCACTGCCAAACATTACGTCATCCCAGTAGTACGTTGCATCGGCAGAGGGTACGGTGCCAAAATCAAAGAAGATGGTTGCCTTATTGTAGGTCGCTCCGTAATTGACTGCAGCGGTTCCCGTCCGTTCCATGCTGAAATCGAAGTTCAGCGTATCCCAGGCACCGGCTACGGTGGTATTAGTGAGCGTTTCCACGCTGACGGTGGGGTCATCCCGGTTTTCCACCTTGAGCATTACCGGCGTTCCGGCCGTAGGAGACCATACCCGTACGGACATGGTGCTGGCGCCTTCCGCCAGCAGAATCCGGGAAGCGAAGCCGGCAGGGCCGCCTTCGGTGGAGGTCAGGGTGGTACCGGCGAAGGTGGCAGAACCAGCCGTTTTGGTAGTTTGGGCTACAGTATTGGTCGCATCTTCGGGATCAGCGACCAGCAGGGAAACGGCGCCTTCGAAATCCATCAAGCCATAATCAACGCCTTCTTCTTCAAAGGTTACCGGCAGGTCCATCTGCGTACCCAGTGGTTCCCCTTTGTAGAAATAGATGTTGTCGAGGTAGACATTGCTGCCTCCGGCCGGTGCGCTGGAGATGATCAACTGGCTGATATCCGTCTGATTCATGCCGGCAAAAGCGGGTAACGGATACTCAACGCTGACCCACTGCCCCTGAGCCAGGTTTCTGGGAACTTCGAATTCAGTATCATTGCCGTTTCCAAACCCATCGCCCCCGAAGTCGACCAGCTTAGTGCGGAAGGTAGTGCTGTTTGCCGACCAGAAGTCGAGGTGCAGGTGGGTCATGCCGGCGGCCACCAGATCAAGAGCATTATCGCCCAGGGTTTCAATGCCGGCGAAGGCCAGATCCCGGTACAACAAAGTGGGATTGCCTTCGATCAGGGTGTCCGTCAATGTACCGACGCTGAATTCAGCCAGGAAGGTATCCACCGGAACACTCGTGTAGGCATCACTGAAGATGGAGATAACGTCTGCCGCATCGCGGGTAGGGGTTGGTGCTGCCGTCAGGGGGCCTGGCTCAACGACCGTACCCCCAAACACTACATCATCCCAGTAGTACGTCGCAGCGGCGGCGGGCTCGGTACCAAAGTCAAAAAATACGGTCGCCTTGTTATAAATGGCATCATAGTTAATAGGCGCTGTTTCGGGGCGATGTTGGCTGAAGTCGAAGACCAGCGTATCCCAGGCACCGGCGACGCGGGTATCCGTTAATGTTTCCACACTCACGGTAGGGTCATCATCCTTTTCCACCTTGAGCATCACCGGGGTACCGACGCTGGGCGACCAAACCCGTACGGACATCGTAGTAGCGCCCACACTGAAGGGAATGGGCGTGGCGAAGCCCTGGGGGGCGCCCTCCTCAGCGGAGGTCAGGGTCGTGCCGGCAAAGGTTGCCGCACCGGCATTTTTCGTGGTTTCAACCACCGTATTCGTTGCATCTTCCGGATCGGCGACAAGCTGGGAGGCAGTACCTTCGAAATCTACCAGGCCGTAGTCTACGCCCTCTTCTTCGAAAGTCACCGGCAGGTCCATTTGTGCACCCAACGGCTCTCCGGCGTAGAAGTAAATGTTATCAAGGTAAACATCACTCGTGCTTACCGGTAAACTGGAAATGATGAACTGGCTGATGTCAGACTGGTTCATGCCGGCAAACTGGGTGAGGCGGTATTCCACACTTACCCATTCTCCGCGGGCCAGGTCCATGGCGACTTCCGCATCCGTATCCGCATTGGCTCCTTCGAAGCCGTCGCCACCGAAATCAACCAGTTTTACCCGGAAGGTGGTGCTGTTGGAAGACCAGAAGTCGAGGTGCAGATGCGTCATACCGGCAGCTTCCAGGTCGAGCGCGTTCGCGCCCGTCATTTCGATCCCCGCAAAGTCGAGGCCGCTGTAGCGCTTCATGGCACTTCCGTCAATGACGGTATCCGTCAGCATAGCACTACTCCACACCGTTAAGAAGGTGTCTACCGGGACGTCGGTATAGGCGTCACTGAAAAGAGAGATGACGTCTTCTGCCAGCTGGGTGGGTGCGGGGGCGGCCGTCGTCGGGCCGGTGGGCGCCATGGTTCCCCCGTCGTTATAAAAGTAGAAATTGGCCAGGTAGACATCACTCATTCCCGGAGGGGTGCTGGCGATAATAATCTGGCTGATATCGTTCTGGTTCATCCCCATAAAATCGGAAAGCGCATAATCCAGGCTGATCCATTGGTTTTGCGCAACGTCAAGGGGAATCTCGAATTCCGTGTCGTTGCCGCCCCCAAAGCCATCGCCGCCAAAGTCAACCAGTTTCACCCGGAAATTGGTGCTGTTGGCGGACCAAAAATCGATGTGCAGGTGCGTCATCCCTGCTGCCTCCAGGTTGATGGCATTAGCTCCGGTGGCTTCAATACCAGCAAAATCTAGATTTTTGTAATACTTCATGGCGGTCCCGTCAATAACGGTGTCAACCAGTTCGCCCTGGCTCCAATCCGTCCGGTAAGTGTCTACGGAGACGTCAGGGTAAGCGTCACTGAATATTGAAATGACGTCACCAACGGCTGCCGTGGGCGCCGCAGGAGCGGTAGTAGGTCCTTGAGCGTACGCCGTCAGGGAACACAGTAAAGCAAGGAAAAGAATATTGCATGATTTCATAAAAACGAGTTGATATGTAGGTGAATACGATCACTCACCAAAGCTAAAACAACCTGATGCAGGTTAGGTAATAGTAGACCACTACAAGAACCATGCAGGCAAAAGTTAGCGGTTTCCATCCCCGATATGGTAAGGAATCTGGGTGGTCCTTCCTGAGAGAAAGGACTAATAACCAAGGCAATAAGTGCCTCTGTAGTGGTATTGTAGTGTTTTTTTCAGCCGTTGAATGGTCGGCTACAGATCAAGAATATAGGCGACCAGGCCAACTTCGTGGTCCAATCCCATTTTTTTGCGCAGCCGGTAACGCTTAACCTCTACACTTTTAGGGGAAATATTGAGCATAGGGGCAATCTCCTTCGAGGATAGGTTAAGACGGAGGTAAGCGCACAGTTTTAAATCGTTGGGCGTCAGTTCGGGATGAAGGTCTTTTACCTTCTTGAAAAAATCCCGGTCCGCATTCTCGAAGGCTTCCTTGAAAAGCTTCCAGGTCTCTGCTTCGTCAATATTCCGGTCGATCATTCTGATGACTTCCTTAATATTCTGTTGCGGGTCCTGCCTGACCAGTAAGTTATCTTTTATGCGCTGCAGCAGTTCATTTTTTTTGACCAGATTCATTGTGGAAATGGCCATTTCACGGTTCTTACCTTTGATGTCCTGTTGCAACTGCTGGTTGGTCAACTGGCTTTTGGCCAGAATGACCTCCTGCTGCTGGGCAGCAATGAGCCGTTCGTTTTCTTCCTGCTGCAATCTTGCTTTATTCCGGTAGTACCGTGTATAAGCCCGATGCAGTACGGTAACAAAGAGCCCGGTCATGAGGAAATACAACAACAGGGCCGGATAGGAGGAGTACCAGGGACGCTGGATGACAAAAGGAAAGCGCAGTGTCTCTGCAGAGACCGTTCGCCCGAGCATCGATTGTACCTCCAGGGTATACGCTCCGGGGGGCAACTCGGGATACAGGATGGTGGCCGTTTCCGTCCAGTCACTCCAATCCTCCCGATAGCCGATCAGCCGGGATCGAAACCGCTGAATAAAGAATTTCTCGTAGGCGGGTACAGCCACCGAAAAAGACAGGTTGTGGGCCCGGTAAGGAATTTTACCGCCGGCGGTCAGTTCCAGACTGACGGTAGCACCCGCAGCAGGAGACGCCTTGGCACTGGTTAAGTACAGCTCATGCTGGGGCAGCCCCACCTCCGAAAGAACTAAAACAACGTATCCGTTTCCCGTGCCTATCAGTAGGCTATCCTCCGTTATCTGCGTAATGTTTTCGTAGCCTGATTTAGCATTTATCAGGTCAATGGGTACCGGGATGGTTTCTCGGAGCAGTCCGTCACTTAAAGCCGCTGAACGGAAATAGCCCATTTCGTTTTTGGTAAAAAACCACAGACGGTCTTTAGTGGACGTCATCTTTCCGGATACGTACGCACCTTGTTCCACCTTATCCGTTAAATCCGGCGACGGCCTGAACCCGCGGGTGTAGTCCCGCAAAGAAAAAAGCCCTTCGCGGGAAAAGTAGTAAATGCTATCCTGAAAACCAGCCAGGCCCGCATTCTTTCCCTTGCGGGGTTCCTCATAACGCCGCTGTTCCTTTACCCTGCGGTAACCTGCTTCGAGGCGGATAGCATACACGCCCCGGTATTCATGGCTGACGTAGACTTCCCCGTCTTCTTTAACCGCCACGAAGCGCGCCGAATAATCAAAGCCTTCCACTTTGTTTCTAAAGACCCAGTTTGCCCCGTCACGCGCCAACACCTCCAGGCCCGAATAGCTTCCCGCCAGCAGTAAGGAGGGCTGGCCGGGGATCGGTTGAAATATCCAGGTGCCCGTTTCGGAAAACCAATCCTTTATCCGCCGGTTTTCGACTTGAAAACTGCCCAGATCATGACCGCAGAATAAATCCCCCTGGTAACTGAATAGCGACCACACCTGGCCCCGCGTCCCGGGAATGAGTTCAGGAAGGTCATTACCACGGAGTGATTTTACAAAAAGCCCCTGATTACTCCCCAGGTACAGGTCTCCCTGATGTACAACTGAAGTGTAGACCGTACCCAATTGCCCCGTATTATCGGTAAAGACCCGAAAGGGGGAGGCTAAATTGATGCAACTTATACCGTTGTCCGTACCAGCCCATAAGTTGCTCTGGGCGTCTTCAAACAAGGATAGAATGGTGTTGTTGGTCAGGCCGTCCACCTGGTCGAGGTGATACTTCAGCTGCCCGGAAGCGTCCAGGATGTAAACACCATCAGAGATGGTCCCGAAAGCCATGCCTCCTTTCCGTAAGCTTGTTGCGCTGTAGATGCGCTGATCCTTCAGGAAATCGTGGGAAAAACGCGGGAAAAACTGCCCCTCTTCCAGCACAAAGCTGCCTTGGTTGGTGGATTGCACCAGCAATTCTCCACCCTCTTCCCATAAATGTGCAACCGGAAGTGCAGCTCCCGCCAGCCCTGAGACCCCCACGACTTTACCGGACCGGTACTGAAAAAGCTGATTGTCGTGATCAATGAAGTAAAGGCCCGAGGTGGTGGAAAAAACTTTGGCAATACGCTTATCCAGCCTGATTACTTCCAGTTCATCCTGCACGACATCGTACAGAAACAATTGATTGAAGGATTGAAAAACCAGGTAGCCTTCGTGTTCAATTATTTTCCAGAATTGCTCATCGGGTAAAATATCCGGGAGGACCTGCTGGCCCAACGAATGGTAAGCCAGCGTCCCGGTCGCAGATGGTTCCCAGTACCCGAAATCCATGTAACTTCCGGTGTAGATCCGGCCCTGGTGGGCCTTTACCGAGCGCAGGATGGATTGGTTCGGGGAGGGGTACAGTACCCACCGATTACCATCGTATACCAACAGTCCTTCGTTGTTAGCTACGTAAATAAAGCCCTGATCATCCTGGCTGACGCCCCAATTCTGGCTCCCCGCCTGGTACGTTTCCGTTTGGAAGGAGATGACCGGGGGCAACTCCTGCCCAACCAGGCAGCAGGGCAGGAAAGCAGACAAAAGTAAGAGCAGACATGATCGCATAAACACAATTCCGGATGAGAAAGGTAGCCATTATCTTACGGATATTGCAATCGTATGCTTTTCCGTCCGGTTCCAGACAGGCAGGGCGGGGTCGCTGGTGCAAAGCGGGGACGAGGAGCAAAGTAAAAACGCTGGTGGTGCCGGCGCCTGTTACCTAATCTGCACCTGCGGCCGCGCCATTTCCTGGTGCTTTTTGCCGCAGTCCCGCCCCGGTAAAACAGCAACGCCCGGAGTACTGAGCACAGCACCCCGGGCGTTAGTCAGCCGGCTGATTTTCTTACGAAATTACCAAATCCTGACGCGCTCCTCCGGCGCCAGCCACATGCCGTCACCTTCCTGAATGTCGAAGGCCTCGTAGAAGGCGTCGATGTTCACCAGCGGCTGGGTGGCCCGGGTTCGCCCGGGAGAGTGTGGATCGGTTTTCACCTGATTACGAAGTGCATCATCGCGGCTCAGTGTACGCCACACCGTTGCCCAGCTCATGAAAAACCGTTGCTCGGGGGTAAACCCGTCAATGTTTTCCGGGCGGCCGTTCTTAGCGTAGTTAAGCATCAGGCCATCGTAGGCCCCCAGTACACCGCCGAGGTCGCCGATGTTTTCGCCGAGGGTAAACTTGCCGTTGATGTACACACTATCCAGCACCGCAATGGCACTGTACTGCTTGGCCAGTGCATCACCCCGTTTGGTGAATTCGGCCAGGTCCTGTTCGGTCCACCAATTGACCAGGTTACCGTCGCCGTCAAAACGCGCGCCGGAATCGTCGAAGGCATGCGAAATTTCGTGACCGATGACGGCCCCGATACCGCCGTAGTTAACGGCATCATCCGCCAGGTAATCGTAGAAGGGTGGCTGCAGGATGGCTGCGGGGAAAACAATCTCGTTGTTCAGCGGATTGAAATAAGCATTGACCGTTTGAGGAGACATTCCCCACTCTGACTTATCCACCGGCTGGCCGATTTCCGCGAAATTCTTGTCCCGGCCCCATTTTCCGACGGCGGCCATATTATCAAAGTAAGATTTTTCGGCACTGACCTCCATTGCCCCGTAGTCTTCCCATTCATCCGGGTAGCCGATTTTGACGGTAAACTTATCGAGTTTTTCGATGGCTTTAGCCTTGGTATCGGGGCTCATCCAGTCCAGTTTCTCAATCCGCTGCTGGAAGGCCGCAATGACGTTAGCGATCATTTCTTCCGCTTTCTCTTTGGCTTCCGGCGGGAATTTTTCGTCAACATAAAGCTGGCCAAGGGCTTCCCCGACGGTTCCGTTCACCGTATTGAGGGCCCGCTCATCAGCCGGACGTTGTTCTTTTGCTCCGTTGAGGTACTTGGCGTAAAACGCCCAGTTGGCATCTTCGATTTCCGTGGTCAACTGGTTGGCGGCATCCGCCATGGTGTGCCAGCGCAGCATCGTCTTGATGTCTTCCAAGGGGGTAGTCGTCAAAAACTCCTGCATGGCCATCAGGTACTTCGGCTGGGTGACGATGATGGTGTCGAGGTCCTCCCTTACGCCGAGGTCCCGGAGGAATTTACTGATGTCCATCGCAGGAAGCAGTTCCTGGACTTCTTCGATTGACCGGGGATTATTGTAATTCCGTGCGTCCCGGCTCTGGACCTTGTCCAGGCGGGGTTCTGCCAGCACCGTTTCGTAGCTGAGGATCTTTTGCGCTGACGCTTTGGCAACGGGTTCCTCATCACCCAGAAACTGCAACATGCGGGCAACGTGGTTAACGTATTCGTCCCTTATCTCCTTTGATTTAGCATCTTGCTCCAGGTAGAAATCACGGTCCGGTAAGCCTAAGCCATTCGGGCCCACGTAGGCTGCATTTACCGAGCTGTTGTTGAGGTCGGGGAAAGCAGAGAGGTTCAGAAAGGGGGAGCCAACGGTTGGATTGGTGGCCAGCACCTCCTGCAGATCAGCAATGGAAGTGATGCCATCGATATCCGCCAGGGCCGCTTGTAGCGGCGCTACGCCCAGTTTATTCCTGGCCTCTACGTTCATTTTCGTATCGAAAATGGCCAGTGCCTTGGCCTGATCGGTATCAGCGGCATACGTGCCCCCTTCCTTAGCTTTCGCCAGAATGGCCAGAACGTCGGCATCCGTTGCCTTGGTCAACACCCCGAAACCGCCCCAGATGGACCGGTCAGCCGGAATTTCTGTTTGCTGCGCCCAGGTTCCGTTCACGAAATTATATAAGTCGGCCCGTGGGTTTACCGTAGTGTCCATATTGGCCAGGATAAGGCCATGAGGTCCGTCATCAACGGTCGCCTGGGTACCGGGGTCAGCGCCACAAGCGGTAAGCACCAGGGCTGCTGCCACTGGTAGTAAAAAGTTAAATGGTTTCATTTTGATCCCTTGTTTTGGTAGTTAAGTGACTACAAAACTACGACAGTTGTAGTCCCAACAAATCGAAAAAGTGACGAACAAGT
>JAUIIF010000725.1 GCA_030431945.1 Bacteroidia bacterium
AAATGCTGATCAATCATAACTTCTTTCCCATTCACCGCTCTTTTCTGGTGAACCGCCGCTTCGTCAAAAGACTAAACAAAGCCGGAGATCTTGAACTAACCACACGCCAGCACCTCACGGTAAGCCGGCGGCGACGGGCAGAAGTAGAAGCCTGGCTCAAGAGCGGGCAGTAAAAGGAACCGCTCGTGGAACCAGAACAACCGTTCGTGGAATAGGAGTTGAATCGACCAGGTCCACCACACTACATTGCGGTCATTCACAAAAAGGGGATACCCCATTTGTGGTATGAAAAACTTTAATCCCTATTTACATTTATTTTTGAGAGAGACATAATGAACAACAAGAATTTAGATTAACACCACGATAGCCAATCAGACCCTGCCCACTTTCTTCACGGAAAGTGGGCTTTTTTATGGTACACTGGCTGCCGTAAATGCCCGCCAAACAAGTCGCGTCTGAACGTGCTTCTTCGTTACCTTCGCCCCTATGTACAAAAGTTTGGTCATCAAGGTAGGAACCAATGTGCTGACGCGTCCGGATGGGCGCCTGGACATTACGAACATCAGTCAGCTGGTGGATCAGATCGCAGCCCTGAAAGCTGCGGGAATCAACCTGGTCCTGGTTTCCTCCGGTGCCGTTGGTGCCGGCCAGGAGCTGCTAAAAGTCACCAAGGGCACCGAAGAAGTCGCTCGTCGGCAGGTCCTGAGTGCCGTCGGCCAGGTCCGGCTAATGGAATTATACCGGCAGCTGTTTGCCGGGCACAAACTCCTTTGTGCCCAGGTGCTGACCACCAAGGGCGACTTCCAGGACGATCTGCACGCCAACAATATGCTGAACTGCTTCCGGGCCTTATTGCTCGATGAGGTGGTACCCGTTGTCAACGAAAATGACGTTGTCGCCGTAACGGAGCTAATGTTTACGGACAACGACGAGCTTGCCGGATTGGTCGCCACGATGCTCGGGGTAGATGCCCTGGTCATCCTTTCCAGCGTAGATGGTTTATTTGATGGTCCACCGGAAAATGAAAGCAGCCAGCTTATCCCCTTCGTTCGTGCAGGCGACGACCAGGTGCTTAAGTACGTGCAGGCCAAAAAGACTTCTTTCGGTCGGGGAGGCATGACCACCAAACTTCGCATTGCCCACCAAACTGCCGCCGCCGGCATCCCGGTTTTACTGGGGAATGGGCGCAAGGCCAACATCCTGCACGAGCTGCAGCAAGGGCAATGGTCAGGTACCATAGTACAGGCGGATCAGGCCGTTTAAGCGTCGGGGTACATCCTGTAAAACTTGCCCACCGGGCCACAATTGCTCCCGGCCGGCCGTTACTTTTCCAGATCGTAGCCATCCGGCGCGATCGCAGGTGCGAAAATAGTTGACCGGAGCAGATACTGGACCGGAAGCACGTACCTTTGTCTAACTTCTGATCTTACCCCGACTTTTCCATTCCGACCAAATGAAACTTTCGCTGCCCTTCGCCGGCTCCCTGGCCTTCCTCCTCCTCATCCTCCTGCCTTCCTGCGAGGTGGAGACCGAATTCATTACGGGAGAGGCCGTGGAACTCCGCTTCAGCCTCGATACGCTTACCTTCGACACCGTGTTCACCGCGCGCGGTTCCGCTACCCGCCAGCTCAAAGTCTACAATGACCTGGAGCAGCCGGTGCAAATTGACCGGGTATTCGTGGAAGGGAATACCGGAGTCAATTTCATTTTTAATGCGGACGGAACGCCTGGTCCGGAAGCCCGTGACCTGGTAATCTGGGGCAAGGACAGCATCTTTATTTTTGTCGAAGTAGAAGTGGACCCTACGGAGCCCACTGAAGTAAGCCCCTTCATTGCTGAAGACCTGCTCGTCTTCGAAACGGGGAATATCCGGGAAGACGTTGTCCTGATCGCCTACGGCCAGAATGCCAACTACATCAACGGCTTTCAACGCGGGCAATTTTTCCGGATTACGTGTGCTAATGGGATCGCCACACTGCCGGTAGACCTGCCGACGGTGATTTACGGTTCCATGTTTATCGACAGCTGTACCGTCCAGGCACTGGCCGGCACCAGGATATATTTTCACGGCGGGGTACAAAGAAACCCAACCGTTGGCGGCAATGGCTTTTTTAACGACGGCTTCATTTTTACGCAGCCCGCCGGATCACTGCAGCTGCTGGGAACTGCAGAAAATCCCGTCATTTTACGTACGGACCGGCTGGAACCAGCCTTTGACGAAGAGCCCGCCAAATACCGCGGCCTCATTTTGGGGCCCGGCAGTACGGACAATATCCTCGAATACACCCAATTGCACAATGCCATCGTAGGCGTTACCCTCGACAGCCTTGCGGAAGTAACGATCAACAACTCCATCATTGCCTATTCCGGAGGGCCCGCCGTCTCCGCCTACCAATCCGACGTTACGA
>JAUIIF010000059.1 GCA_030431945.1 Bacteroidia bacterium
GGCATTGGAGAGCAGATTCTGAAAGATGCTTTCCTGTTTGGCCCGGTCAATGGCCAGGGGTTGGTTGGTTACGGGGGTGTCTTCAGCGATAAAGTGGAGGCCAACGTTGAGTTGACTGGCTTCGGTACGGAAGCTTTCCATCAGCGCCCGGAAGAAGGGGGCCAGCCGGGTGGCCGTACGTTCCACCTTCAGTTGTCCGGCTTCCAGTTTTCTCAGGTCCAGGAGCTGGTTGATCAGACTGAGGAGGCGGCGGCCCTGACGATCAATACGGCGTGCCTCCCGCCCCAGGGTGGCGTCATTCTGTTGGTTGGCCCGTTCGCGCAGCCGGCGGGCGGGGCCCAGAATCAGCGTTAGCGGCGTTCTGAATTCGTGGGTAAGGTCGGTGAAAAGACGGGATTTGAAGGCGTCCAGAGCCAACAGCTGCTCGTGGGCTTGTCGCTCCAGTTTGCGGCGGAGCAACTGGCGTCCTAACCAGCTCAACAGGGTGATGGCTACTAAGACAAACCCCCAGCGGGCCGTGCTCGTCTCGTGCCAGTAGTAGGGGACGTGGATACTAAGTTTCCGTGGCAGGGGGCTCCAGTTGGCCTGCCCGTCCGAGGCCCGGATTTCGAGTTCGTGACTGCCTGGCCGGAGGTCCGTAAAATTCAGGGAGCGGTTTTGGCCAAGTTGTTGCCATTTTCCCTGATCGATGCGGAAGGCATAATCGACGTGCCGGGCCCGGTCAAAAAACAAGCCGGCAAAATACAGGCTCAGGTTGCGTTCGCCTAATTTAAGGGGGAGGACGGTCATGTCCGGAGTAGTGGGGCGTGGTGCTCTCCCATTAATGCTCAGGGCATTAAAAACGATCTTGGGATAATTACCGGCCAGCAGGGGCTGATTGGCGCGAATGGCGACGATACCCCCTAACCCGGCGAACAGGAGCCGGTTGTCCGGTAACTTTGCGGCGGCGGCGTTGGAGAATTGGCGGGCGCCGGAACAGGTGATCAAGCTGAGCCTGTCCTGATCAGGTACGTAGCGGCCGAGCTGGTCTCCGGCGCTGAACCAGATGTTTCCGCGGTAGTCAACAAGTATGGCTTCCGGGATGCCGACGGCAACGTCACCGACCCTGGTGATCAGGCGGGCGGACAGGTCAGTAGGTTTTATCTGAATAATACCCTGGCTGGCGGCGGCCCAGATGCTTCCGTCGGGGTGTTCGGCTAATTGCTTTATTCGTCCACCGGCAATGGCTTGAGGGTTTCCGGCCCGGTATTCCAGAAAAGTGAATTGCCGGGTAGCGGGGTTGAAGTAGCCTAGGCGGTCGTTGTAATAGTCACCGCAACTTAACCAGATTTTGCCATCGGCGGCCGGCAGGACAACGGAGAGGACCTCTCCACTGAGTTCGCCGGCTCCGGGGCCGGGGAGGAACCACTCGAGCGTAGGGCCCCGCAGGTCCAATCGCCCGAGGCCCCGGGATGAGGCCAGCCAGAAAACATGATCCTGGGCGGGGTCCTGCCCGAGGTCATTCAGGCGGCGGTCAGCTAGGGACGGCAGATCTATTTCCGGCAGGAAGCGGCCGGTAGCGGATTCGAAGCGGAAAAGCCGGTCATGACCACGCAGCAACCAGGTAATCCCACTACGGTCAGTACGAATGCAATTCAGGTCTTTCCCCAAAAGGAACTCATTGGCGGGGAAATCGAGCAACTCCCCTGCCTGCCCGAGCTGTGGCGCCCGGAAAAGCCCTCGCCAGCGCTCGTAATAATACACCCCTCCCTGCTGGTCAGTTCCTAATTCCAGCAAGTGAGGCTCCTGGCCGGAAGGAGATGGCTGGCGATAAATTGAGGGAGCTGTTTTGGAAAGATCGAGTCGGTTTAATCCTGCGTAGCCCCCGATCCAGAGGTTACCGTGCGGATCAGTGGTAAGTGCTCGGGTATGATTGTCGAGCAAATCATTCAGTGCCCCGTTTCCGCTGGCCTGGTACTGGGTGAAAAGCTGGGTGGCTCGTTCGATTCGGCCCAACCCGTTCCCTCTGGTCGCGAGCCACAAATGGTGATCAGTAAGGTGCAATTGCTGGACGGACGCCGTCGCCAGCGGGTGATCAGGGGGCAATGCCGGCCTGATGGTGGGATTTCCGTTTTGCCAGTAAAATAATCCGAGGTTGGTCGCGAGGAGGAGGCTGTCTCCGGCAAAAAGTAAATCAAATACCTCCGGCTGTTCGTCTGATGGAAAAGGGATTATCCTGGGGGGGGAAGGGGGCAGGAATTCGATGCCTTCCGGACCGGCCAGGATGACCTGATCTTCCTTTACCACCAGTTTATGGGGGGTAACGGTAGTCGGTACCGTGAGGAAACTGCCTGTTGCGGCTACGTAACGGCTGACCACGGTGGGCGTGGCAACGTAGAGGCTACCGGCGGCTGTCTGGGCCAGATCCGATATGTCGTTGTTGGGCAGACTGCCCGTATTTTCCGGCTGGTGGAAAAAGCGCTCGAAGCAATTGGTTGCGCGGTCCAAACGGTTCAGGCCACCACGGGTGCCTACCCAGAGGTTTCCTGCTTTATCCTCCAGAAGAGTGGTGGCAATCGGGTGGCTGATGCTACAGCTATCCAGAACGTTGGCGGGATAGGCCAGAAATTCGTAGCCGTCAAAACGATGCAAGCCACTGTAAGCTGCGGACCACAGGTATCCGTAACGGTCAATCAGGAGATCATTAATGGCTTCACCACCCAGGCCATCTTCAGAGGTGAAAGACTGAAAAGCCGGACGCTGCTCCTGCGCGGACAACGACGAGTACAAAACCAGCAAGAGCAACGGGTAGCGCAAGAAAATAACAGCAGTGATTGATCATGACGAAGTTAAGCACTGCGACGCGCAAATAATACGGCAACCTAATCAGGCTATACCTTAACGTAGGGCACGGTGGTATTCCTTAATCAACGCCGAGCCATGCTTCCCGCAATTTCCTCATCTTCTTATTTACCTTCTCGGTCTGGTAGGATATCGTTAACCGAGGACTGGCTGCAGCAACGAACTGCCCCGTTTTTTCCTGCCCCATTTGCTTAAATCCGATGGTATAGGTTTCTCCCATGGTCAGGTTTCGCAGCACGGATGCCCAGTCGCGCTCACTTTTGATGGAGACGCCATTAAGGGTGATAATTTCGCTGTTCCGGTCTAGCCCCGCTGCAAACAGCGGATTGTTCTCATTAACGTTACTGCGTACGGTAACCACGCCATCCGTTTCGCGAAGACCCAAGCCAAGAAAACCCACGGAATCCGGTTCGGCAGTTGCCAGCATGAGCCCGTAATTGTCGAGGAGTGCACCGAGGTCGGGCAGGTCGCTGCGGTATATGTACTGGTCGAAGCAAACTTTAGCCCAATCCTGATCATCTACTACTTTGCCGAGGGCAAGTTGCAGGTCGCGAATATGGTAGGGAATTTCCGTTTTGCCGTAGCGTTGCCAGATGAGGCGCATCACTTCGTCCAGGGTGTGGCCCCGCTCGCGCAGGGTAAGATCGAGTGCCAGCGCGATGGTGGCACCGTAGGGGTAATAGCTGACGAAAGTGTTGTTGAAGTTGTCGGGGTCATTAGCGGTGGCGGCATCGACAAACGGGGCTTGTTGAGACATGGCGATGGGCCCACGGTGGTTACGTCCGGCGTTCAGCAGCACGTAGTTCAGTTGCCCGGCCAGGCTGTTGGCGTAATCTTCCGGATTTAAAATTCCGGCCCGTACCAGTGAAAGGTCATCGTAATAACTGGTGAAGCCTTCGGCAAACCATAGTTCTCCGCTCATGTTTGCGTGGTCAAAACTGAAGGGCTCCAGGCTGGCAGGGCGGATGCGCTCTACGTTCCAGCAGTGGAAAAATTCGTGGCTGACGGTGCCGATCAACCGGTCGGCATACTCGGCCAGGCCTACGGAAGCGGAACAAATGGTGGAGTTCCGGTGCTCCATACCATCCCCCCCGATCCAGGGGTTGTAGGCGCAGAGAAAGGTGTACTTTCCGTAGTCATAATCCGGTAATTCGCCGTAGATTTTTTGCTGGGCGCGGACGACTTGCTCCGTCCACTTAAGGTAGTCGTCAAAAGCTTCCCGGGAGCCTTCGTGAATCATGGCCACTTCGATGGTTTGCTCTTTACCGTCGGGGTTGCTTACTTTAAAATCTCCCCGCATGATGTCGCCGACCATGGTAGGGGAGTCGAAGAAGTAATAGTAATCTGGCGCCGCGAAGCGGCGCTGCCCCAGGTCAACCAATTGCGTGGCGACCGTCCAGCTCTTTCGTTGGCCTTCCTTTATTTTCAGCAACACCGGCCGGTCGTTCAGTACCTCTCCGTAGAGAAAACTGGCGGGCATGTTGAGGTGTAGTTTCCGGTCGTCGATGCCGGAATAAGTGCCGTCACCGCCATTGGCGAACAAGGTGTATTCCAGTTTAACACCGCCGCCATGACCCGCTATGGCCCATTTGGCAATATCTTCCTGGTAAACGGCCACCTCTTTACCATCCACCCCCCAGGCACGTAAATCATAGACGTTTTTGGCGAAGTTGTGCTGGGCGTAGCGCCCCGGACTGGATTGCGGCATGTTTACGTGAAAAATGCCCGGCCCTACAGCCGGGAAATCAACGGTAATCCGTAGTTCATGTTGTTGCACCCTGGCCAGGTCAAGGGTATAGGTAATGGTGCCGGGATGGTCCGCAACCCATTCAAGCTGGGCGGCAAGGAGCAGAGGAAGGAAAATAAAGGAAAGGGTGGCTAGTAATGGGCGCATTCAGGCTGATAATGGTTACGCCGCTAAGGTACTCACTGAAACGGCGGAAGCGCAAAGTGTAGAACACGCTGCGCTTCCGCAATTCAATCTTGAGGGATGATGGATCACTAACACTGAATCATCGCAACTTCGTTTTCAGCTTCCTGAATGTTGTTCCGCCATTCCTGGGTGTCACCAATTCCGACACAGTTTTCAAATCGTTTGAGCACATTCAGGTAATCCTGAGCCTCCCGTTTGTATGCTTCACAATTAGCGGTGCTTTGATCGGCTGCATAATTGTTGATTGCCGTTTCGAATTCAGCAAAGGCATCCGCAACATCCTGGCTGGCGGCGGCGGCAGTACAACCGTTGATGGTGGCGGGTTCGTCCTTACCACAGCCGGAACTGATCGCAAGGGTAAAGGTGAAAAAAAGGAGCAAAAGCAAATTTCTCATGGAAAAGGGGTTGTTTACCTCTTTATCACTCCTCTTCTGAAAACGTTACGGGGCTTGAAGATTTTTTTCGCCGGTGCTGTTGGGTAGCGTGGTGACCAAGTTGGTTAGCACAAAGTCATGTTTACGTTGTCCTCAGCGTCCTGCAGGGCATCACGGAATTCCTGACGCTGGCCAATGGTCGCGCAGCTTTCAAAGCGTTTTACTTCCTCCAGGTAGTCGCGCGCAGCCTGCTTGTAGGCCTCACAATTTGCGGTAGACTGATCGTTAGCGTAATTCTGAGCAGCAGCAGCGAGGTTGTTTACGGCGTCACTTACTGCCTGGGAAAAAGCCTGGTCCGTACAAAAAGCAGGACCGGAAATGCCGTCGTCGTCACCGCCACACCCAGTGGTGATCAGCAAGAGTACGAATAGGGAAAGGCTTAATACTAATTTCATCATACTGAGGTTTTATTGTTGTAGGGCAAATTTCCTGCGGAACGGAATGCGTTGCTATACCGCAAATGAGGGAGTTTTGCCTTCTCTACCTGAGTCAGCGTGGTGTAGGTATACCCAGCGATTTGATCCGCCAATGCAAGGAAAAATCTGGTCATCCGCCGGCGGGTACGTGGTACGCGTTGCTGCTTTCCGGGCCATTGTACCGTCGTCTGTCTTGCCTTCAGCGTTAGTGAAATCTTAAAGTACGGGTTAAGCTACGCTCAGCTCAGTCTTACTACGTCTTAAGGGTATACCTGGCTCGGGTTGCCCGAGGCAGGTATAATTAAACGGGGACGTAAAATACTGGCGCTTCTGATCAGTATTCGGACAGCTAATTGGTCTCCCCGTTTTCTGACCTTTATATTTGTCCATCTTAAAATATTATCATGCCTAAGTTTATCCTACTTTCACTAGCGCTTTTCGTCATGGCCTCTCTCTCCCTTGTTGCACAGGGGACTACGGAAGAAGAAGCGCGTGATGACCTTGATTATTACAACACGGAAAACGATCGCGTGCGCGTTCAGCGCGGGGATACTTTCGGAAGCAATCTTTGGTTTGGTACCGGAGCTCAGTTGGGGTTCACGGGAGGAAACGGCACCAGCTTTTTTCAAATTGGTCTGTCTCCGATTGTTGGCTACAAGGTGAATAACTTTCTCAGTGTCGGACCCCGTGGCAGCTTTTCTTTCAACCGTTATAAAGAAGACTTTGGCAACGGAGTGTTTAAGCGGAGTTTTGTGACTTGGTCCGCCGGCGCTTTTGCCAGGGCTAAGGTCATTTTCCCGTTCTTCGTGCATACGGAATACAGCCTGCTAAACGAAGTCCAGAACTTTGATACTAATGGAGACCCGGTCCGCCGCACCCGCGCCATTCCTTTCCTGGGTGGAGGTATTAGCCAGGGAGGAGGTGACGGTGGCGTAGGCTACGAAATACTGCTCTTGTTCCGGCTTTCTCAAGCTGATCAAATCGGCGACCAGCCCTTTGAATTCCGGACGGGCCTGAATTTCAATTTCTAGGTCGCTGAAGGTCACCGCCCCGCCGGCAAACCTGGATGAGCTGCTCCTTAATTAAGGGGCAGCTCATCTCGTTGAAGGACCCCGTACCGGGGGGTAATCGCCAGCTTGCTTGGCGAGGGCTTGGCTGAGGATTGCTAACCAATATCCCGGTGGGCGGGGGGGGAAGCTTGCGGTTCCTCTGAGCAACCGTAATGCTCCTGTATGCCCAGGCAGTATTGTGGGGGAAATGACTGCTGCGATTTTTTTAAGGTTTATAAGGCGTGCCCTCGGAACCAATCGGATGAATACGGAGGTCTTTTGATTAAATACATAGGTGTTTTTACCTGATGTATAGTGGCATGCTTTTGTCTTTGCCACTTCCTGACCTATTTTCCAGCGGCAAGACTTTTTGGTTGCTTGCCGACTATTGATATCACCCACACTAATTACACCCATACATGAGATATTTATCTTTCGTGGCCCTGCTCTTGGGCCTCTTTACCGTTGCCTGTAATACGGAGCAGGGTCGAGATACGCCGACTGAGGACCCCACCGAAAAAGAAAAACCGGTGTCCAGCGACTGGACTTATCTGGATCAGGGCTGGAATGAGACCGAACGGGACAGCTTCTGGTTCACCTCTCAGGGGGCAAGAATTATGCCTTACGCATGGTTTACGGCCCTGGAAACCCCCTCCGATACGCTGCAACTTTTTACCCCGCGACATCTCGAAGACCTGGGGTATTTACCCGTGCCGGAGTCCGCAAGTAATCCTGGAGGATTACCCATTGGTTTTGCACTGGATAAGGACCAGGCCACGGGAGAAGGGTTTGTGGGATTCACCTGTGCCGCCTGCCATACCAACGTAATTGACTACGCTGGAAAGTCGTTCCTGATTGATGGTGCACCGACCTTGTCTGATTTTGTCGGCTTCTACGATGAGGTAGTACTGGGCCTGCAGGCTACGCGCGATAATGCTGCTAAGTTCGAGCGCTTTGCCCATACGGTGTTGGCGGATAAATACGATGAGGCTGCCGTAGCGGAATTAAAAGCAGCGTTGAACGAACTGACTGAAGCTGCTGCGCTACGACAAAAAGCGGCGGCACTACCAGATCATTATCCGACAGATTTTACCAGTTACGGCCGCTTGGATGCCTTTACCAATATTGAAAATGCCGGCTCCGTTTTTGCGCTGAACCTGCCGGATAACGGCAACCCGGCAATCGCTCCGGTCTCCTACCCATTCCTATGGGGAACGCACCAGTCCGACGTGGTACAGTGGAATGGCAGCGCCTCCAATATTCCCCGGAGCATCGGGCCCCTGATCCGGAACACCGGAGAAGTCGTCGGGGTCTTTGGTGGACTAAAAATTTCGGACCCAAAAGGTAAACGAATTGTCCCTCAGTTACCCTTAAATTATACCTCAACGGCAGATTTTGCCGGATTAGAGGCTCTTGAGAATTTTGTGAAAACGTTGGAGTCGCCCCGGTGGGACGACCCGAATAGCAACCTGCCCGCCGTCGATCCGCAACTGGTAGCCGCGGGTGCGGTTCATTTCAAAAAGTACTGTCAGGGATGTCATCAGCTAATCCCCTCGGATCGTCAGGATTCGCTCTACAAAGCTAAAATGGTACCCCTTGCGACCATTAAAACAGATCCGGTTACGGCAATGGCGGCCCTCACGAATATGGCTGCAACGGGAATCCTGCAAGGGATGAAAGTCGAAATTCTAGATGGACCGGTCATGCAGGATACCATGCCGGCCATTACCATTCCGGTAAATGGGGTGGCCGGGTTACTGGCTCCAGTCATACTGGCTAAATTGAAAGCCGGCAAGGAAGGAGAGGATAAGCACGCGGAAATCAATATGCAGGGGCATTCCCGCGGTGGCAGTCATGCGCAGGAAGGAGAGTCTTCCGGCGATGCAGCACCCGACCCCAGCTACAAAGCCCGCCCCCTAAATGGCATTTGGGCTACTGCCCCCTACTTACACAACGGCTCGGTTCCCAACCTGTGGGAAATGCTGAAAAAGCCGGAAGAACGGGTGCAGGAGTTCTGGGTAGGTAGTCGTGAACTGGACCCGAAAAATGTCGGATTTGTCACTGACAAGGGCAAGAACCTGTTTAAGGTAACCCTAAATGGCGAAATAATGCCGGGGAATTCCAACCTGGGGCATGACTTCGGAACGGAACAATTGACGGACACGGAGAAATGGGAACTCATTGAGTTTTTGAAAACGCTGTAAGCCTTAACCGTCTGGTGCGGAACTGTTACTTCTCAGTTCCGCATCAGGCTAGGCTTCTACCCGGTCCCAGTCCGTCTGCCCGATGTAAATCATGATCAGGCCAATAACAATCATGGCAATGCGAATGGCAAAGGAAGCCGCAACGTTCCACCGGTAGAGCCACTCCAACAGGAAAAAGTCGACCCCGACCACATTGAGGAAAAAAGTCACGATGCCGACGAAGAGCAGCAGGAAGCCGATGACGGTAATAGTAGTTGCGTGCTTTAGCATAACGGAGATCGTTTAGCGTAAAACTACGGCTGGGGTCGTGGTGTTGAGCAAACAGCCCTGAATTTTACACCAAGCTTACCATTTTAGCGCAGCTTGGTTACATCTTCTTTTCGATTCTCGTTATTTTTTCTCCCCCCTAACCTTGTCGATTTTGTCTGCCACCACCACGAATACCATTAAAGTGATCGAATGCCCACGCGATGCGATGCAGGGCCGTCACGATTTTATCCCCACAAAAGTTAAGGCAGCCTACCTGCAATCGTTGCTGGCGTGTGGTTTTGACACGCTGGACTTCGGCAGTTTCGTTTCCCCCAAGGCGATACCCCAAATGCGGGATACCGCTGAGGTACTGGGACAACTTGACCTCAGCCGGACCAACACCAAATTATTAGCCATCGTCGCCAACCGGCGGGGCGCTGAAGCCGCTTTGGTCCATCCGGAAATAGATTACCTGGGCTATCCCTTCAGTGTAAGTGAAACGTTTCAACTAAGAAATACCAATGCAACCCTCGCCGAAAGTCTGGAACGAGTCAAGCAGATTCAGGAACTTACCCTGGCCCGGGGTAAGGAAATGGTACTGTACTTAAGTATGGGTTTTGGCAATCCCTACGGAGACCCCTGGAATGTAGAGGTAGTGGAGCAGTGGGTCAGCCAGTTGGCGGATGTAGGAATTCGCATCTTTCAATTGTCAGACACCATCGGCGTGAGTGCTCCTGCCAGCATCAGCTACTTATTCAGTAATCTCATTCCCCGTTATCCTGAATTGGAAATCGGTGCGCACCTACATACTACCCCCAGTACCTGGGAAGAGAAAATAGCCGCAGCAGCCACCGCCGGCTGCCGGCGGTACGATGGGGCCATTCGCGGATTCGGCGGATGCCCCATGGCCAAAGACGAGCTGACCGGTAATATGCCCACCGAGAACCTGTTTACGTACTTCGGTTTTGCCCCGACGGGCGTTGACCGCGAAAGCTTCCTCGCGGCCATGGAGCAGTCAACAACCGTTTTTCGCTAGTGGGAATACGATCAGTTTATTCTGAGGTTCGCGATACGAGACGCATTACTGCCCGGTAATTATCGTCTTTTTCGCCGTCAAAATCCCAGTCGATGGTTCCCCGCAGGGTCAGGCGTTCCCCCTCCAGTTGATAATGATAGTTCAGGGTGGTGTTGGGCTCGATGACCAACAGGCTGTCCTTACCCTTTTCCCGCCAAAGGCCGTTGGTTACGTCAGTAACCACCCCGTCAGCATTGTAGTAGGTACGCCTCAGCTTCCCGTCATTCGTATACAGCGTGCGGGAGGGCCGTACCCCAAAGAGGCGACCCCAGTCAGCTTCCCGGATGACCTGGTGGACCGTCGTGTCGAGCCCCTGGTATGTTGGCGAGGTCGCTTCCACCTCGATCGTTTCCCAGGTGCCGAGGATCTGCTCCGCAAAGCTTGGTTCCGGCGGTGGTGGCGGTTCCTGCTCTGTACAGGAAAGTAAGCACAGTAATAGTGCAGTAGAAAGGGCGATGTTGATGTGGTGCATGGGGCAAAGCTAGGGAAAATGTCAAAAAGAGAAGTCTCGTCAGCCAGGGCGGGTGGATCACGAAATGTACGGCCATTTCTACTTCAGGCTTATGCCAAGGTCCGGAGGTCCGCCTTGCGTAGCGGGCGGGGCCTGCCTCCTCGTATCAGTTGTGCCAATTGTTGTCCACACGCCGAATGCCCCGGGCCAACTACCTTCGTACAGAAAGACCTGCCTACCTTCGGGCCATGAAACTTCTACCACAGGAAATCAAGCCGATCTGGCTGCTTCTCATCTGGTGCTTGCTCAACCTGCTGCAGGCGGCCTTTACGCCGCTGGACGCGGACGAAACCTACTACTGGATGTACGCCGGGCAACTTGACTGGGGCTATTTCGATCACCCGCCCGCCGTGGCAGTCTTGATTGCGCTCGGTCGGGACTGGCTCCCCGGCTCCCTGGGCCTGCGTTTCGGCCACGTACTGGCCAGTACCCTGATGGTAGGCGGAATGTGGCACCTGCTGGGTAAGCCACGGGGTGGGCTGCTCTGGTTGGCCGCCGCCCTGATCGCCGCCCAACCCTTCTTCAATGTCTATGGTTTCATCGCTACGCCAGACGGACCACTCCTCCTCTTCAGCGTCCTTTACCTGTTGGCTTACCGGCGTTTTCTGGGGCAGCCGGGCCTGGCCAATGGCGCACTCTGGGGAATCACGATGGCGGGCCTGCTCTACAGCAAGTACCACGGCGTTGTCCTGATCTTGCTTACCGTTTTACCCCACCTTTTCTGGTTGTTGCGCCAACCAGGTGCCTGGGTCGCCGCTCTGGGGGGTGCCGCCCTGTACGTGCCCCATCTCTTCTGGCAGTACACGCATGATTTTCCGTCCTTCCGGTACCACCTTAGTGGCCGGAATGACCCCTATGAATTCAAATTCACCCTGGAATACCTGCTTAATCAGTTGGTCATTTTCAGTCCCCTGCTGGTGTATCACTACGTGCTCACCTTTGTCAGGGACCGCAAACGTACTCCCGCCGCAACGGATGACCGGTTTGCCCTGGCCTGCCGGTGGCTGGTCGTTGGTTTCCTGGTGTTTTTCCTCTACACCACGACTAAGGGGGGGACCGAGGCCCAGTGGACCGCCCTCCTCAGCATCCCCCTCGTGTACCTCCTGTTCCGGGCGGTTCGGGGTCGCTTCCCCGCCTGGCAGCCGCGGGTCTTCCGCCTCAGCCTCATTACCATTGGTATCCTCCTCTTTGCCAGGTTACTGCTACTGGCACCAAGGACCTGGCTCCCTTTCGAAAAACCTTTCGATCATCAACCCTGGACGGAGAGGTTAGCCGATCAGGCCGGCGACCTGCCCCTCCTGGTGCAGAACAGCTATCAGCTGTCTTCCCTGTACCAGTTTTATACGGGTAAACCTGCCTGGACCTTTACCGACGTCCAGTACCGCCGCAACCAGTACGATCTCTGGGAGGGCGATTCCGTTTTTCATAATCAACCCGTACTCCTGCTGGGCCAGAATACCTGGGAAAGTCCGCAGGCCCAACCGTTCCGTGCCCAAAAACGGAATATGCGGACGGAAGTAATCGACAGTTTTCAGGTAACCAAAGGCGTGCGGATTACCACAATGGATGCACCACCTACGGTGCTCCGCCGGGGAACCACCGCACCGCTGTCCCTGGTGGTTTATTCCCCTCGGAACCTGGACCTGAAAGCCGGCAACCTCCCCCTCCGGCCCTACATCATTTTCCATTTCCCCGACGGGACGATGGACTTTTACCCCCTGGAACTCTCTGGTGCGACAAAATTGGTAAAAGACAATACGGTCCGCCTCACTTCCGGCGCCCCCATCATGGGGAAATTGCCCGCCGGGCCGGCGCGGGTAGAGCTGGGACTCGGCTACCGGGGCATGCCTCCGCTCCGCGGACAGAGCAAAATTTTTGACGTTGAGATTGAGTAAAAAACAGCCGGGTTAAATCGCTCGTTGGTAATTCCGCAACCCGCAACCCGCAACCCTACTCCCGGCAAGCCTGGTTAATCCCGAGTACGTAGTTCTCCAGTACGCCAATCTCCGGGGCTGCCTCGGCGCCGGCGAAGCCGGCGATGTCCGTATCCTGCAGGGCCGTAGCGGCGTAGTCCGTCAGCTGAGTGGCCAGGGGCAGAAAACTCCAGTGCCACCGCTCTTCTTCGTAGCCCTGGGGCCGTTCGTCGCCTTTAGGGGTATAGGGCTGGCAAAAGCCATAGGCAGCGGCGTTGGCCGTAAGCCAGTCGTACACCTGCTTGCCGGTGCCGCTGGTGAAGTAGTCGTTGTTGAGGGCATTCAGGTCAATGTCCGTGCCCCAGTGGTGCCGG
>JAUIIF010000060.1 GCA_030431945.1 Bacteroidia bacterium
ACGTAATGTACGAGTTCGGACGCCGCCACGAAACGGGCAAGCCTTTCATTATGATCGCGGAGAAGGGAGAAGAGCTTCCTTTTGACGTAACCTCAATTCGTACCTTTTTCTACGAGTTGAAAGACCCGAGGTCTATCCTCAATTCCATCAAGGATATTCAGAACGTAGTGGATGGCCTGTTGACCGACCCTGATGGCTTCGCGCCTAAATCTTCGGGGGAGTCCTTGTCCACCATCGCTACCTCCTTAAGCAGGATCGAACGCAAGTTGACGGAAGTAATGGGAGGCAACCAGACCCGGAACACGAATCGTCAAGTCCACAGTGTTGACCGGGGTAAGCCGGAGATTCTGAATAATCTCTCCGTCATCGATGCCTACCAGTATTACTGGCGCCAGAAACAGTATAAGCAGCTGCGCCCCGTCATGCCGTACCTGATTGATGCTATTTCCAACGACGAAGTCCGCCTGTCCTATACCATCACCATGGCGGACGAATCCGCCGAGTGTGCGGAAGACGTAGAGAAGCACATCCTGGATTTTGACTTCAACAACGATGACCTGCCCTACCAGCTGGCCTTCATCAACGTGTCCAATTATTACTACTCTCAGGGCCTGTCTAAGGAAAAGATCGATTTTCTGACCATTTTCTACGACAAGCTCTATCCCACCATTACGGACCCGAAAGCAAAGGCGTACGTCGTCAACAACATGAACCGGCATCTTTACGCCATCAGGGATTTCGAACAGGTTTACGAGCGCGGTTTGACCGCAATTTCACTGGTAGTTGACGATCCGTCTTACTACTACAACCACGCGCTGGTGTGTGAAAAACTCGATAAACAGGAAGAAATGCTGGCCACCATCGATTCCTACATTAACCTGGGAACGGAGGATTCAGATCACCTGTCGCTGGCCATTGTCAATTACAGTAAGAACGGCAGACTGAAGGAAGCCAAAATACTGTGGGAGCAACTTAATGCTGTCAATAACTATAAAGCGGAGTTGTTGCTGGAATATATCAATGAGGATGAGTCAAAGGAAGCAGAAGAGTAGGGTTGGAATTCTAATTCACCAGATTAAAAAGAAGCCTTTTGATCTGATCAAGTATATTTTTCTTGCGTACGCCACCATCTGGGTGATTCTCGAGCCCATCTTAGCGGTGGTTGATACTGCCGGTGCGGTTTTTAAAGGTAACGATAAGGTCGTTACCCTGGTCATCGTCTCCGTCATCTACGGCTTTTACAAGATTCTGCCCGTACTATCGATTGAGATTCCCATGCATCATCATACGATGAAGCTGCGCGTCTGTTTTAAGAACCTGTTTGACCACGACGGAACAATCGTAGTGCCCGTCAGCAAACGACTTTATGAAACCGATGTCTTTCCCTCGAGCATTCAGGCGGCGTTGATCGGCGAAGGCGCGGGAAAGCTGGGTAAAGAAGGAGCCCTTTCTCAGTACGTAGAAGAGGTAACCAGGTCGCTGGCCCAATATCCCCATGATTTCCAGAATGCGCCTTTTTCAGCTGACGATGATCCGCTGCTGGGCAGGGTCTACCCCATAGGCACCGCCTGCAAGGTGAACCTGGAGCTGAGAAAATCTATCCTGCTAGCCATTACCGACACGGAACGGGCCGAATACATGAAGCCCAATAACGGTAATGTTCAGGACCTCTGGCTGGCCCTGGGGAGCCTTTGGCAAACCATTCATGAAACGGACCAGGGAGAAAAAATTGGCCTCCCGCTGTTAGGTTCCGGAATAGTGGGAATTGAACTTCCGCCCAAGGATATTCTACTCCTGAACATCATCGCCATTAAATCCTCCCTGCTACAGTTCGGAACCTTGATCAACCGGGAAATCGTCATTTATCTTCACGAAAGTGTGAAAACGAAAATTGACCTGGAAGAGGTGAAAAATGTATTTGGGTAAGCCTCCCTTCCGGTAAGGCCCGCCACAACCTGAGAAAACTTAGGGCCCCCGGCATCAGCTCCCGCCTCCCGGTTTCTTCTCTTCTTCCGTCTTGGTTTTCTTTTTAAACGGATTGAAGCGCTCCAACTCTTCCTTCACCCGGTTTACGCCGGGAATGTTATTCAGGACGGAATCTGCCCGCAGGGAGTCAAGCCTCAGCCGGTTCCGTAATTCCCGGGCTGCCTGTTCCTTCAGGCGGGCCGCTTCCGCGTCCGCTGCCCGGCGAATGCTGTCCTGAATGATTTGTGCCCGGCTCGCGCCAAGGTTGCGTAGACTGTCAATCCGCCGCTGCGCGTCGGCCTTTACCCGGTCTACCTGCTGGTTCACTTCAGCTTCGGCTTCCTGCCGGCGGGTGTCCACTTCCGCCTGCACCCGGTCCTTTACGGCGTCAGCTACGGCATCCTGAACGGAACCGGTACCGTCGTTGCTGCCCAGAAGTTTGAATTTCAACTCCGGGTCATTCATGCTGCCCAGCAGATTGATGTCTACATTCAGGGTGTCACCGGGGGCAATATCGAGGCCAAGGCGGCTGGCCTGGCCGGCCAGCTGGTCGAGGGCACTCAGGGCCGTTCCCGTTACAATATTCCCTTTAATCATTTCCCGCGGAATCGCTGCGCGAATCTGGTAGTCCATGTCCATCTCCAATCCGTGTTGTCCCTGGATAACCAACGGGACACCGGCAATCTTCAGGTTGAAGGGCTCAATATTAACCCGGCCGTCTTCAATCTGAAAAATGGCAATCAACTTTTTGAAGGTAGTATTCTCCTTGAATTCGTTGATGTTCAGGGCCTGCCCCAGTTTGTTCAGGGGCTTGAAATTGGTCAGTCTCGCCTCCGCCGTTTCGAAAAGGCCTTTGGCATTGAGGGTGCCGAGTTTGGGGAAAAGGTCCTGCCCCAGTTTTCCTTCCAGCACCAGGTCGGTGCTGAACTGGCCTTCCAGTAATTTGCCTACGGGGGCGAGGGCGGCGAAGGAGTTAAGGACACTGAAGGCCTGCTTGAAGTCGAGGGATTTCATGTCGTAATGAAAGCGGAAACCCGGGTCTCCGGGCTCGGAGGTGTCGTACGCACCCGCAAAGTTCATGCGGCCGCCCAGCAGGGCGGCACTACCGTCTTCAAGTACTGCCGTACCATTCTGCAGCACGAGTCGCCCGGCCATTGCGTCCAGGTTCAGGTTGTCGTACTTTATCCGGTCGGATTGTACGGCCACCTGAAGGTTGATGTTGGTCGGAATCGGGACCGCCGCTACTTCCGCCTCGGCCGTACTACTGGTGCTGCCGGTCCCGGCCTCTTCGGTCATGAAGTCCGCCAGGTCCAGGAAAGGAGACCGTACGCTCAGGTTACCGCCCAGAATGCCTTCGCCGAAGGTATAGTCAAACAGGTCCGTAATCGTTCCGGTACCCGTGAAGGTGCTTTCCCCCAGCGTGGCGCTGGAGCCGCTGATCTCCATCCGGTTCGGTTTTACGTTACCGGTGGCCCGGAGGTTCGTTGGGCGGTAACCGGCATAATTGAGTTGTTTTATCTCGGCGTCCACGTCGAAATCAAAGCGATCAAAGATTTCCGTACTGGTAGCCACGGGGCCGGAAGCTTGCAGTTCCGCCGGACTCAATTCACTGCTACTAGCCGTTTCTGCGGGCATCCACTCGTCGGCGTCAAAGAAGTTGGAACGAACCGTCAGGTCGCCCTGCATCGTTTGCTCCGGACTGAAATAGGCCAGCGGATTATTGATCTTTCCACTACCGCTCAGGTCGCTGCGGCCCAGGTTCATACTGAAGTCGGAGAGGTTGAGCGCCTGGGGGGTGAACTCGGCATTCGCATTGCCTACCCGTACGGGCGGAAGGTCATCGGTGATGTACACCAGGTCCGTTATCCCGACATTGCCACTGAGCTTCAGGTCGCCGTAGCGGCCGGCATCGAGCAGGCTCTGGCGTACCCGGTCCAGGGTAACGTTAGCAACAATGCGCCCCCCCAGCTCCCGGATGCCCTCGATGGGAATCGCCTGACTCCATTTGCCGAGGTCGAGTACCCCGTCAATTTTTGCGTCCACCTGCGGATCATTAATCGGCGTAGATAAACGGAACCGGCCACGGAAGGGATCGCCCCCGAGGTCAAAGTCGAAACGCGGTACGTCCACCACCAACTGGTTCAGGTTGCTGCTCGGACTGTTGACGGCTACCCGGGCGTCGATGCCCGTCAGGCCGATCGGCCGACCAGGATATTGCACGCTGCCGTTGCTGATGTCACTGTTCACGGTAAAGGCTGGATAAAGCGCCTGCTCACCGTTGTAGGGCCCGTCCACCGTGCCGTTTAGGGTGAAGGTACCCTTCGTCTGTACCTGATCGTAACCCGCAGTATAAGCGGAAGGAATCATGCTCCAGAGTTGCCGGAAGTCGTTGACCGGCGCGCTGTAGTCCAGGTCAAATACGATGTCATCATTCTCCGCCAGCTGGATGGAGCCACCGAAAACCAGCGCGAGGGCATTCAGGGTGATTTCATTGTCCTTGAAGGTGTACAACTGCTGGTCTAAATCAATGTTCACCAGGGCGTCAGCCTTCGTTTTTACCTCGTTGAGGTAGGTCAGGCCGCCTTGCTTCAGGGTCAGGGCGTCGGCCTCTGAGTAAGTATCCAGGTCAAAGATGGTCGCCGTGAAATCGCCGTCTCCCGTGGTGTGCAGGCCTTTAATCTCCAGGTAGGTCTCCGTCACCCGGTCATCGTAAATCAGCTTACCGTCATTGATCTCGTAGCGGGACAGATTTATTTGCGCGGACGCAGGTGCAGGGGACGTTTCCGCTGCCGGCCCCTCCTCCTCCGGGACAATCAGGTAATTGGCCAGCTCCGGCGTAAGTACCAGCAGGTTGACAAAAGGCTCGTCCAGCACCACGGCATCGATGTTATAGGTGCCGTCTCCACCGACTACCGACCAAAAGCCAACGTCTACCTGTGTCCGTTTAGCCGTGAGTAGGGGCTTGCCGGCAAAAGTGTCTTTTCCCACTATCGACAGGTCATCGATCAACAGGCTTACCTCCGGAAAACTGCGCAGGAAGCTCAGGTTAATGTCCCGGAAATCAATCTCCGCCTCCACCATGCTGTTGAGGCTGCTCTTGACGTTAGCGGCTACCTGATCCTTGAAGAGGATGGGGGCCGCCAGCAAAAAGCCAATACCCAGTACGACCAGTACGACCAGGGCAATCAGGAGACGTTTGAATAATTTCATAAGTGGGTTGGTTTAAGAATGGATAGGTACCGCAGGGTAAAGGTAGGAAAGCCTATGGATGAGCCAATGGCTTCGGTCTGCACAGGAAAGGAAGGCGGATTAACCAAATTTTAAGACTTTCAGCACATTGCTGGACATTTTTTGGCGCCCGCTCCGCTGAGCTCTCAGGCAAAGTGAGTTGGAGAGGGCGGGGGAGAGGTAAAACCGTAAAATGTCCAGTAGTGTGGACTTTCAGGATCGTTCCTGAAGTGCTGCGTCTTAATCTAGAACACCATTTTACAACGGGTGTTTCAAGTAAAGAGCGGCTTTTTCTTGCTGGAGGTTGCCCCGGCCGCCAAATCTCCGCCGCTTGGTTATGTTCCATTTCGGTGCCAGGCTCCGACCTGCGCTTTGTCGCCCAACTTTCCTTCCTTGTTCACACATCTTTTTTTCCCATCTTAATAAGTTACCTTTGCCGCCATATTATCCGTACAACCTATGAACCAGGGGACGCCAGCCTACACTTTCATCCAGACTTACGACCAGCTCGAGCAATTTGCCGAGGAATGTAAAGACATTACCTGGATGGGGTTTGACACGGAATTCATCGGCGAAAAGCGCTACCATACCCTGCTTTGCCTTATCCAGATCAGCTGTGAACACGGCTATTACCTCCTGGACCCGATTGCCGTCGAAAACCTCGACCCTTTTCTGGACATTCTCGAAGATCCTGCCGTCGTGAAAATCACCCACGCCGGCGACAACGATTACCGACTGCTCAACAAGCAGTTTGACCTGATCCCGAAAAACGTCTTTGATACCCAGGTAGCCGCAGGTTTTATCGGCCACCGTTTCCCCATGAGCTTTGCCAAACTGGTGGAAGCCGAAACGGGTGACGTACTGGGAAAGGGCTACGCAGTGACCGACTGGTCTCAGCGCCCCATGAGCCCCAAGCAAATCAAGTACGCCCTCAACGACGTCATCTACTTGCGGGAACTTTACGAAAAGATCACCGAAAAACTGGAGGAAAATGGTCGCCTTTCCTGGGCCCTGGAAGAATGTGAACTGATGGCTTCGGAGGACTACTATTACCGGGACCCGAACCACGAATTCCTCAACAGCAACATTGCCCGGTCCAGCCGCACTAAAGACCGGCTGTTTCTGCTCCGGCTCTACGAGTGGCGACGGTCTACCGCAGAAAAGAAGAATTACAGCAAGGAAATGATCCTGCAAAGCAAGCTCATTTCCCAACTCGTCCGCGGCGTCCGGGGGGGGCTGGATTCCATGCTGGGCAACCGTCGGTTGCCGCAGAGTACCGTCAAGCGGTACGGCCAGCTTTTCGTAGACCTCTACAACCAGGAGCCTACGCCGGAGGAAAAAGCGATTGTCGACAGCATCAAGCGCAGCTCCCAGGATGATGAAGAGGACGATATGCTCGTTGAACTCCTGTACCTGATCATGAAGTACCGGGCCGGCGAAGCAGACATCAGCCATGCCCTGGTGATGCCCCGTAATGCCATCAAGCGGATGAAACAAAACCCGGAAGTACGGGAAACCATCCTGGGCAGTGGCTGGCGCAGTGAATTACTTGGCCCTGATTTTGTCAACTGGCTCAAGAATTTTGATCAGCTGACCCTCCGCATAGAAGGCGGTAAGATCGCCCTCGAGGCCTAAGCCAGGGTCATCCGCAAGCTGCTGCGCCCGCAGGTATGCGGGGGACGAGCTGGTTCCGTTCCGGGGTCCTGATGGCCGACCGCCGCGGAATCAGCCAGTAAGCTGCCCCCGCGGCGGTTTGGAATTACGATCAGCCTGAGGCACTTATTGCCTGATTACCCGCCTGATGATGGTACCTTTTTCCGTAGGAACAGCTATAAAATAGCTGCCCCGGCTCAGCTGACTCAGGTCCAACGTAGTTGCCCCGGCAGTCGTCGTCGTTTGCTTCAGCATCCGGCCGGCCATGTCGAGTACCCGTAGTGGCCCGGTCAGGCGCAGAACCCCGGTTTCCACGGTCACGGACCCCGTCGTCAGGGTAGGGTAGACCACCACCTGCTCGTCTTCCACCACCGGGCTTTGCAGTCCGCCGGTATTGAGGTCCCGGCTTCCGTTAGCAAAATAATATCCCCAGTGACCGCCCTCGATGAGGACGAAGGGCTGGCCACTGGCAGAAATTTTATCGCTTCCCAGCGGGACCACTCCCAGTACGTTTTCTCCTTCCTGGTTTTTGGCGTCAAAGACAATACGGTCGTCTTGCAGCCCGTAGTTGGGGTAGTTGACGGTCGTATTGTTGATGATTCCGGCACTGGTTCCGGTTTCGATGTTGGCGCCGATTATTCTGAAGGTGCCTGCCGCAAAATCGACTTCCTCGTAGGCGATGATGTACGGAGAATTTTTGGAAAATGTAGGGTTCCCGATACTGATTCCCGCAGCTACGTTTACCGGTAATTTGATGACCTGGCCGTCGCTGAATCCGTTGTCACGGTTGTCCCAGACCCGCAGAAAGCCGATGTCCCAAAATTCCAGGCCGTCGTCCAGCCGGCTAAGGGCATCATACATCAGAAATTCGCCCCCGGGCTCCCATTCCAAGGCGTCGGCGTAGCGGACATCACCGGTCGTCTGCCCACTGGCGGTCGTTGGGTTGTATAAGCTGAACAACCGGGCCTGCTCCGACAGGAAGTCGAAAACCAGGATGATATTATCGTTGTTTTGGGTCGTCATGGCTATGCGGGTGCCGTCTTTGCTGATGGCAATATTGCGCCAGTTGCCGCTGCGGGGTGTTGCTTCCAGGTAACTAAGCTGGTTGGTATTAAGGTTAAGGATCCTGATCTCCCCTGCGTCGTCTACGAATACGGCAAACTGACCATCATCCGTCACACTGGGGCGGCTGCTCAGGCCCACTTGCTGTAGTGGGTTTTCCAGCAACGCACCTTCCTCGTCGGCAAGAAATAAGGCATTCTGGCCGGTATTTGCCAGCAGGAGGAAGCGATCTCCTTCGTTTGCTTCCAGGTCTACGGTATAATCGCCGGCTTCCCCGCCGATGCCGACTGCCGCAAAGGCATTTTCCGCAGCGGCTACTACGGCGGCGCCAAATGGCTGACTGGCCTCCACGACGGCAATCCGTAAATCAGCAAAGCGTGCCGAACGCGTCAGGTACAGGTTCAGGGCGTTGTAGTAGACTTTTTCGGCAGTAGCATCACCCACCGCAGGGTCGCTACTGAAGAGGTAAAAGGCCCGGTTCGTAATGCCACTGTTGATGTGGACACCTCCATTATCCCCCTCCTCGTTATTGGGCAGGGTTACGTATTCATCCATATGCGCGGGCTGCCAGCCACGTTGCCCGAATCTGGTCGCCCCGTTGTTGGGGTTGCGCAGGTCGCGCATGGTGCCACTGGGGAAAAAGCTCGTGACCACGTCTTCGCCAATGCGGTAGTCGCCGGTTTCCCCTTCAATGAGGTAACCAAAGATGTCGGCAAAAGATTCGTTCATGGCACCGGATTGCTCCTGGTAGATCAAACCGGCCGTATTCTGGATGACACCGTGGGCCATTTCGTGGCCCGCTACATCAAGGCCGCGGGGCAGTCGCTGGAAGGCATCGGCACCATTGCCGTAAAAAAGGGCCTGTCCGTTCCAGAAGGCGTTGTCCATTTCCGTCCCGTCCGTTTCGTTGATGTTGAGGAAGGAGTAAATGTTACCGCCGTTACCGTTGATGGAATTTCGCTGGTGCCTGGTCAGAAAGTACTGGTAGGCAGTAGTGGCGTTGCTGTGGACGCTGGCTTCGGTTTTGGTCCAGTCCAGGTTGTTGAGGCTGATGCGCAGGCCGGGGTTGAAATCCTCGCGCAGGGGGCTGTTGCCCCGGCCGTCGTAGGTCTGGAGTAGGCCGACGAGTTGGTTGTTTATGACCCGCGCCATTGGCTGGGCGCCGTCGACCAGGTAAAAAGTGTCGGCCTGTTCGTAGGTGTTGATGGTAACGAACTGGTCGTACAGATTTTGTACCCGGGCGGTGGCCGGGCCATCAGCCACGCTGGCAGGTTCCGCTGCTTCGCCGGATGAATCTTCCCGATCGGGGCGGCCAGGGGAGTTATGGTTGCCTTCAGACAGGTGTTCGTGTCCTTCCCCAAAACCGCAGGTATGGGTATAAGTGGCCAGGGTGCTGCCGGTGTGGGCGTCGAGCATTAAACTGGTGTGCTCCAGCAGGTTGGGGCGGACGTTGACGTGCCAGGCGAGTCTTGGTTCTTTTCCCGTCGGGGAAAAGATGGTAAGTTCCGTTTCCAGCTGCGGGCCGGAAATCCAGGCGAGCTGCTGGGCATTCAGGGTGTTCCACTGCTGCGCAAACATGGTTCGCACCTGCGTCCGCGCCCTGGCTTCCGAAAGGGTAGGCAGGACGGTTGTCAAGGTACTGGGCGTGGGCTGCAGGCGGCCGGTGTACAGGTCAAAACCGTCTGCTCCACCGTGCAGCCGCGCGTCTGCCGGAAAGACGGGGATGCCCTGGAAATACTGGGCCAGACGCACGTGCTTGCGGCCTTGTCCGTCAGTAATTTCTTCGGTGATGCGCACCTCCGCCTCCACGTCTTCCAGGCGGAGGTCAGGCGCCACGGCAGCGAGGTAGGCGTACGCATCGGCTTTATCCGGCCGGGAACTGCCGAGTATCTCCGGACGCCCGCGGAGGAGGTAGACCTGGCCGTTGTCCGCATCTTTGCGGATGGTGATCCCCGCCGTCAGAGGGCGTTGTATTTGGCGGAAGTTAGCGGGATTGAGGCGCGGCCGCAGGTGCGAAAGAACGGTGGAAGGAGCAATGGCCGGTGCTTGCGGCCGCTGAAATTTCAAAGAATTCAGATCGAGCGGTACCGGCGAACCTGCGGGGGGGCGGACCTGAAAATCATGCTGTGCCGGTAACGAACAACTGATCAGGAGCGCAGCGGACAAAAGGAAAAGTCTGTACATAAGGAAGGTGGTTCTGACCCGAAAAGCAACTTCCTGTTCCGTCACGGAGAAGCTTTTCAGGCCGGTTTATTTTGCAGTAGGGTAAGGCGGAATAAGCTGACGGCACCGGTTGCCTTCAATTGCTTTCCCGGAGCGAGCGCACCCGGCTCATCAGCACCCCGAAACAGTGGCCGGCCGCCTCATCAGGCGCATTTTTCGGGCCGGACCACTGCAGGCGTCTGGTCTGTCCGGCAGTATGGTACACCAGCAACGTATTCATGTTTCCCGGTTGGTTGTTGCCGGCCGCAAAGTCTACGGTAGTCAGCGCTGCTTTTAGCGCGGTCAGCTCCTCCTTGGGCATCTTACCCATTTTCTCCAGTACGCCGGTCACGGGGTTATTGAACAGAATTTTACCGTGGTCGAGCAGCAAAATGTATTCCCTGATCTCTCCGGTAAACCCTCCGGAATTACCAAAGTGTACCCGCTCGGCCGGTAATTTTTCGAGGGTGTATTTTTGGCAGCCGCAGCAAAGCAGCAGCAGGAGGGGGAGGAGAAAGCGCAAGGTAGAGTAGTTCTGAAGCAGCAATGTAAGTAAGATTTCTGAGTTGAACCTTACTCCATTATTTCGTACTCCTTGATCTTGCGGTACAGCGTCCGCTCGCTGATGCCCAATTCCGCAGCAGCTTCTTTGCGGCGGCCTTTGTGTTTCCGCAGGGCCTTGCGGATCAGCTCCCGCTCGGCATTGGCCAGGCTCAGGTCTTCATCCACGACTTCGCTCTCCGCATAGGCGCGGCGCATTCCGTGGTCAACGATGATGGGGGTCGTGTGATTGTCCCCGCCGGGGTAACCGGAGGCGGGGCTCTTACTGCGGGATCCGGTATTGCCTCCGGGGAAACTGGCCGGGGAGGAAATTTCCAGATCGCGCAAGTCGTAGGCTTCGGTGGCCACGTTGCCGGCATCGGCCGCGTAGCGGTCGATTTCCGCAGCGGCGGCCGGGTAGTTGCCCGGCATGGCCAGGGATTGGACGCGGTCCAGGTCCCGTACCCGCAAATCGTTGCTACGGATCAGGTCCGCAATCAGGTTTTTTAGCTGGGTCATGTCCTCCTTCATGTCAAAAAGGACTTTGTAGAGAATTTCCCGTTCCTGAAAGTTGTTGCCGGCCGGCTGGTCCTCCTGGCGGATGGCCGGCAAGTTACGTTGCATCAGCTGTGGCATTCGCTCGGCTAAATCGACGGCCGTCAGCTCCCGTTTTTCTGAGAGGATACTCATCCTTTCCGCCACGTTCTTCAGCTCCCGGATGTTGCCGGGCCAGGCGTAATGCTCGAGCAACCAACGGGCTTCTTCATCCAGTTGGATCGATTCAATGTTTTGCTTCTCCGCAAAATTATTGGCAAAGTAGCGGAAGAGCAGGTAAATGTCTTCGGGGCGCTCGCGCAAGCTCGGCATCTCGATGGGGACGGTCGAAAGGCGGTAGTACAGGTCTTCCCGGAATTTTCCGTTTTTGACCCGTTCCAGAAGCTTGCGATTGGTGGCCGCAATTACCCGGACGTCAGTCCGTTGCACTTTATTGGAACCCATCCGGATAAATTCTCCGTTTTCCAGTACCCGGAGGAGAAAAGACTGGGTTTCGGCCGGCATTTCGCCAATTTCGTCCAGAAAAATGGTGCCGCCGTCCAGGGTTTCGAAGTACCCCTTGCGGTCAGCCGTCGCTCCGGTAAAGGCGCCCTTCAGGTGTCCGAAAAGTTCGGAATTGATGGTGCCCTCGGGAATCGCTCCGCAGTTGATGGCAATAAAACCTTCGTGCTTACGGCTGCTGTTGTCATGGATGATCCGTGACATTACCTCTTTACCGACTCCGGATTCACCCGTGATCAGCACCGAAAGATCAGAGGAGGCTACACGGATGGCAGTGTCCAGGGCGTTTTCCAGGGCGGAAGAGCGACCGATGATGCCGTACCGGCGCTTGATGGAATCGAGGTTAGCCATTTGTCAGGAAGGAATAAGGTGAAGAGACAAGGAATCGGAAAGAAATGGACCGGATCATGGCACGCAGTATCCGGAGTTTACTTCCGGCTTATATCCTTTCGCCAAACAAAGTGGCACTGGTAGAGTCAATAATTTTTACGGTCACGTAGTCCCCGGCTTTTTCCCCTGCCAATTTAGGGAATACCACCATCCGGTTCTGGGTGGTCCTGCCTTTCCAGTCCTGATCAGACTTTTTGGAGTCTCCCTCAATCAGGACCTTGAAGACCTTGCCTACTTCCGCGGCATTAAGCTCCCGGCTGATCCCGGTTTGCAGGTTGATGATTTCCTGCAAGCGCCGCTTTTTTACGGCTTCCGGAACGTCGTCTTCCAGTTTACGGGCGGCGGGAGTGCCGGGGCGTTCACTGTAGAAGAACATATAACTCATGGAGTAGCGGGCGTATTCAACCATACTCAGGGTATCCTGATGCTCTTCCTCCGTTTCTGTGCAAAAGCCGGTGATGATGTCGGAACTGATGGCACAGTCCGGCATGATCTCGTAAATGCGGTCCACTTTCTCCTTGTACCATTCACGGGTGTACGTGCGATTCATCAGGTCAAGGATCCGGCTGTTGCCGGACTGGACGGGAAGGTGGATGTATTTGCAGACATTTTCGTGGTCGCGCATGGCGTAGAGCACCTCATCGGTAATGTCCTTGGGGTGGCTGGTGCTGAAACGGATGCGCAGGTCCGGATCCACGGCCGCCGTCATGGTCAGCAGCTGGGCAAAATTCACCACTTCCCCCGTTTCCGGGTGTTCCCATTTGTAGCTGTCTACGTTTTGCCCGAGGAGAGTTACCTCCCGGAAGCCCCGGTCAAACAAGTCCGTAGCCTCCGCAAC
>JAUIIF010000726.1 GCA_030431945.1 Bacteroidia bacterium
ATAATTTTATGGGCAGTTCCGAAAGGTTGAATGCGAGTTTCTTTTCTTTTAGGTTTTTGTGGCTACGTTTTCCGATCAGCCAGCAGCACAGCAAGGCATTTTTGCTACTTTTTTTGCGAAAAAAGTAGGCCCCCGGCAGGGAGGGGGATACCCTTAACTAGCTTTCAGGGCTTAAAATAGCGCAGTGAAAATTCGGGATGACTCATGTTGTACCTGGTCAAAGTAGTTTGGGGATATTGGTAAACTGTTTGTGAGCAGCTTATTTTTTCGCGATGGCCCGTTTGGCTGCCGCGATGATGTCCTTGATGCCGAGGCCATACTTATCGAGTAGTTCCGTGGCGGTACCGGACTCTCCGAAAGTATCGTCCGTTGCCACGTATTCCTGGATCGTGGGGGCATTCTTGCTCAGGCACTCCGCAATGGCACTGCCCAGCCCGCCGTACTTATTGTGTTCCTCGCAGGAAACGACGGCGCCCGTTTTTTTGGCACTGGCAATCACCGCTGCTTCATCAAGTGGCTTAATGGTGTGGATGTTGATCAGGTCAACGCTGATGCCTTCCTTGGCCAGTTCGCGTGCTGCTTCCACTGCGTACCAGACGAGGTGTCCGGTGGCGAAGATCGACACATCGCTGCCTTCGTTGAGGTGCAGCGCCTTACCGATCACGAATTCCTGATCTTCCGGAATGAAGACCGGCCAGCCCGGCCGGCCGAAGCGGAGGTAGACCGGACCGTGGTGCTCGGCAATAGCGACGACGGCAGCTTTCGTCTGGTTGTAATCACAGGGGTTGATGACCGTCATCCCCGGCAGCATCCGCATCATGCCGATGTCTTCGAGAATCTGGTGGGTGGCCCCGTCCTCGCCGAGCGTAAGGCCGGCGTGGCTGGCGCAGATTTTCACGTTTTTATCGCTGTAGGCGATGCTCTGCCGGATCTGGTCGTAAACGCGCCCGGTGGAGAAGTTGGCAAAGGTGGTCGTCATCGGAATTTTTCCGGCCGTGGCCAGACCGGCCGCGACGCCCATCATGTTGGCTTCGGAAATGCCGCACTGCACGAAGCGGTCGGGGTAGGTATTGATGAAGTCTTCGGACTTCATGGAGCCGCGTAAGTCGGCCGTCAGCATGATCACGTTGTCGTGCTGATCGCCGGCAGCCTTGAGGCCGGCACCAAAACCGTCACGGGTCGCTTTCTTGCCGGTGGATTGAAGTTTATCTAGAGATAGCATAGCTATGGGGAGTAAAGAGTGAAGGAAGAAGGAAAAAGGGGCGCGAACGCAGGTACTGGGGAGGGTTGGAGGAGCACAGCAACAACCGCTGGCCGTTGCTCCGGCTTCCGTTGGCTAGGCCGGGAAATCCCCCAGGGTTTCCTCCAGCTGGGCCAGGGCGACTTTCGTCTGCTCCTCGCTCGGTGCTTTACCGTGCCAGTGGTGGGTACCTTCCATAAAGTCTACCCCCTTACCCATGGCCGTTTTCATGACAATGCAGGTAGGCTTGCCGTTGCGCTTCGCCTGCGCTTCTTTGAGGACCTTTACCGTTTCGGCCATGTTGTTACCGTCCATGTGCATAATGTCCCAGCCAAAGGCAGCGTACTTTTCTGCGAAGCTGCCCAGCTTGAGGACCTCTTCCGTGGGACCGTCAATCTGCTGGCCGTTATCGTCGATGATCAGGACGAGGTTGTCCAGCTTGTTGTGGGGGGCGAAGAGCGCCGCTTCCCAGATCTGGCCTTCTTGCTGCTCCCCGTCACCGGTCAGCACAAAAACGGTCTTGTCATCACCATCCATCCGCTTGGCCAGGGCCAGGCCACAAGCCACGCTTACGCCCTGCCCCAGTGAGCCGGAAGAGATGCGGATGCCCGGCAGCCCTTCGTGGGTGGTCGGGTGCCCCTGCACGCGGGAGTTGATCTGGCGGAAAGTCGCCAGCTCCGCTACCGGGAAGTAGCCCCGGTGGGCCAGTACGGAGTAAAAGACCGGGGAGATGTGGCCGTTTGAGAGCAAAAAGATGTCTTCACCTTTCCCCTCCATATTGAAGGAAGGGTCATTCTCCATTACTTCAAAGTAAAGGGCGGTCAGCAGATCCGCGTTGCCGAGGGAACCACCGGGGTGGCCGCTCTGGCACAGATATACTTGCCGGATGATATCGCGCCGCACCTGCGAAGCGATGCGTTCTAGTTCTTTTATGTCTGCCATGAAGGACTGGGTTAAGTGGGCTCCCGCTGGTCGGGAGCAAATAAGTTTAGATGCAAAGCTAAGTCTTTCCGGATTAATGGAAAGTTACTTTTCACCCCGTAATTACTCGGATTTACGAATTTAGGGCAAAATCTGTCAGTGGCCAGTTATTTCCTGCGCAGAAATGGGCCGGCAATGTTGCTGCCCCCTGCTCATCACTTTAACC
>JAUIIF010000061.1 GCA_030431945.1 Bacteroidia bacterium
ACTCCCCCTGCTGTACCCCGATTTCGGGATTGCCGGCATTACCTATTTCCGGCGGGTCCGGCTGAATGCCTTCTTTGACGTAAGTGAACGCCAGATCAAGCAGTACGATTTCTCGCAGGTCCTGCGTTCGGTGGGCGGGCAGTTGTACTTCGACAATCGCTGGCTAAACGCGCAGGACATTACGCTGGGCGTGGAAGCCGCCTACTTGCTGGATGCGGGCGCGGTCGGCATCGAACAGCCGGTACAATTCAGGTTATTGGTTTCCGGAGGCTTTTAGGGGGCAGCAGGCGCCGGGTAGCGCAGGCTCAGGCAGGCCCCTTTATCCAGGCTTTTACCGCTTCGCGTTGCAGCTTCCCAACGGGCAGGGCCGCCCCGTTGGGCATCATCAACTGATTGCCTTCCAGGTAGTCGACTTTAGCCTTCTGTACGACGAAGCTCTTGTGGATTTTGAGGAAGTCGTTGGCCGGGAGCTCTGCGGCCAGACTGCTCAGGGTGCGGGTGGTGAGGAGGAAGTCAGCGCCAACCCAGACTTTGACGAAGTTGCCGTAGCTCTCCAGGTACAGAATATCGCTGAATTCTACGCGGCGGTGCTGGCGGTCTACCTTGATGAAGAGGTGGTCTGCCGGCCGGTTACCCGTCATGGCACCTGCGGCCGCGCCCGTTTTGCCCAGCTCTTTTTGTACTTTATTGACGGCCCGGAGAAAGCGGGTAAAGCGGAAGGGCTTGAGTAAATAATCGGACACCTGCAGCTCAAAACTCTCCAGGGCGTATTCCTCGAAAGCAGAGGTGATAATGACTTTGGGGCGTCGTTCGAGCGTCCGCAGAAAATCGAGCCCTTTGAGGTCCGGCATATTAATGTCCAGAAAAATAAGATCGACCGGCTGGCGGCTGAGCAGGGGGTAGGCTTCCGTCGCCCGGTGGCAATGGCCGGTAATTTGCAGAAAATCCAGGTCCTTAGCGTAAGTAGTAATGATTTGATGAGCCAGCGGTTCATCATCAATTACCAGGGCGGTGAGGTGGTCGGCTTGGGCAGGCAAAGGGGAGCAGCGTTTGGTGAGGGCAGCGGAAAGCGTCATCAATGCCTTGGCAGTCGCTCCGGTACAAGTTCAATTAGGTCCAGTTCTGCTGGAATATCCGGCGCGAACGCAGGTGCATTGATGGATTCCGGTTCCCACAAACTTAGCACTACCCGGTAGGAATCCGGACTTTCCTCGGTTAAAAGTTCAAAGCGGTTGGGGTAGAGCAGTTCAAGTCTTCGTTGCAGGTTGGTGAGGCCAACGCCTCCAGGTTTGGTCTTTTTCACGGCTGCTGGCTCGCGGCTGTTGTGGCAGACGAAGCGAATGTGACCACGGTGTTCGGTAAGTTCCAGGTGCAGAAAGCAATCGCCGACCGCCGGTTCAATTCCGTGTTTGAAAGCGTTTTCCAGCAGGATGATGAAGAGCAGCGGAGGTACGGGGAGCTTTGGATTGTCCAGCGCTACCACCAGGTCGATATCTGCAGTCTGATACAGGCGGATACGTTGGAGGTCAAGGTAATCCCGCAGGTACTTTACCTCCTGCTGGAGCTCTACCCGCTCTGCTTTTGCCTTGTAAATTACGTAGCGCATCAGTTCTGATAACTGGAGAATGGTTTCGGGTGTTTCAGGCGCTTCTTTAAGACTGAGAGCGTAAAGGTTGTTGAGGGTATTGAAAAAGAAGTGAGGGTTCACCTGTTGTTTCAGCAGGTCTAATTCGGTGGCCGTTTTTTCTTTTTCCAGTAAGGTGATGATCCGGGTTTTCCGGACCCACTCGAGGAAAAGAATGACGGGCAGG
The DNA here is from genome assembly GCA_030431945.1 of Bacteroidia bacterium. Taxonomy (GTDB): domain Bacteria; phylum Bacteroidota; class Bacteroidia; order Chitinophagales; family Saprospiraceae; genus Neolewinella. The sequence continues at coordinate 1,812 of JAUIIF010000061.1, forward strand.
GACATGGTCATGAAGACAAAGGCGACTGCGTGATTTTCGGGGGCTACAATGCCAATTTGACCCCTTAACCCTGCGGTATGCATTTCCCATTCCATCGTGATGGGAAAGAGCAGTGCGTAGGCAGCGTGCAGGGGGGCGAAAAGCAGGATGGTGGCCCCAACGCTGAGCAGGTAATAAATGACGCCTCTTTCTGCCAACATCCTCCGGTAGAGCAGCTGGTAATGAAAATAAAAAAGCAAGAGGTAGGGGAGGTAAATGGCAACGGTCTGCCAAACGGAGGATAAGAAAATGAAGATAAACTGGAGGTCGTTGGCCCCCGCCGTTGCTTGCTGAAAATTGTGGTGGCCGGCAACGGCCAACATGGCGGCCAGAAGTCCGAAAAGTCCAATAATCTTCGGCACACTACTCGGCCCGAAAAACTTGCGCAGGTCAGGTAACCATTTGTTGTCCAGTAAACCGAAAAGGAAAGTCGCCAGCAGGAAAAACATTCCTCCGACCATCTGCAGGCCCTCCGTATTTTCCTGGGAATCGGGCGGGACAATGTTGCCTCCGGGGACTAAGTCGTTAATGGTGATGCCAAGGGGGAAGAGCAGCAGGGGGTATCCGGCAAAGATAAATACCCACAGGAGGCGATACACCCATTTGTGCAGCCACTTCTTTAGCCTCACCCGGTAGGCAATGAACGTGAGGGTAGGCAGGTACAGCAAGCAAACGCCCGCCACCATACTGAGGTAATTGAGTAAGGAGGTGCTTTCTGCTTCTGTAGCCAGGACCAGGCAAAAGAACAGCACCAGGCCGACAAAAATCCACACGTGACCCTTGAGGAAGAAGGCTTCCAGCCGGGCGGCATATTTACTGAGTTGTTGTACCATGATTTCAATTATCCGTTTCCGTAGCCGAGCCAATTTGATAAGAGCATGTTCCCACCAAAAACGACGGCCATAATTACGATGGTGACGATGGCTTGCCGCCAGTTGAGGAGTTTTAGTCCGGGTAAGCGAGTGAGGGCCCGGAAGGCATCAGTTACCTTATCCTGATTGAGGACCAGCAAGTAAAGGAGCATCACCAGGTAGAGGACGGCGTTGCCGAGGGCGGCTGGCTGGTCGAGAAAGATAATGTCAAAAACGACAATATTAACCAGTATCGGGATGAGAACCGCAACGCCCAGCAGTTTCGTTCTTTCCGTTAACAACAGCAGGGCGCCGATGATTTGCGAAAGGCCGATAAACAGAATGTACGCACCGGAATATCCCATAAACGTCCAGGCAAGGGGATACGCAGCGGCCTCCCCAAGCGTTGTCGCCGCTACCTCATCCGGCAGGGCCCCGCGCCGATAAAACTGCCCGCCCGCAATCTTACCACTACCGTAGAGGAGCAGAAACAGACCTACATAGTAGCGGCAGACACGATCCTGTACTTCTTTACCGAACATAATTTGACTACTTGTTCGACAAAGGAAACGGACGGAGCCGGTAGGTTCCAAAAAAGACTGATGAACGACTAAAAGTCGCTGATCAAAGGGAAGGAGGGTTGAGGTAGAAGGACCAGGGTAAGTACAACAAGGCGGTATGCAGCGGCCGACTGGTGGTTTTGCTGCCTCCCGCTAGCGTATTTGGCGGACGCCACGGAACAACCGGGGACGGAACCTGCTTGTGCTTACGTGGTTCGGTCGCTGAGGGCGGAGAAATGCGCGGAATTAAATTACTTGGCTACCCGGATCTTACGGTTGACAACACCATCTTCGGTGGTCAGCGTCAGCGTGTACAGGCCATTGGGGAGGTCGGCCAGCATCAGTTCCCGGTGGTTGGTATCGAGCCCTTGTTCGGAGCGGAGTACCCTACCGGTAAGGTCGGTCAGCTGCAGGGCGGAGAAACGTTGCTGGCCATTAAGGTGAACAACGAGCCGGTCAGCCGTAGGGTTAGGGTAGGCAATTAGCTTTTCTTCCAGGTAGTCCGTTGCGGCACTGGGCGAGAAGTCTGCTACTTCAGTAGGCGGGGTGCGCTTGATGCGGAGATCGTAAGGGGCAACCTGAACGGCGTCTACCTGTCCTGAGGCGTTAATGGCGGTATTGACATCACCACCTGAGATGGTCGTAATTAAATCGTCTTCCAGGCTCTGGTCACCAACTTCGTAACCTTCCCGGAAACCAAATACGTCTTCTACAATAACGACGTTCAGCCGGCCGATGATGCCGTAGCCACTGATGGCGTCCCGGCTGGTTCGCGTCAGGGCGGTATTGATCCGGCCGGTAGCAGGGTTGTTGCTGACCAGGGAAAGGATGGGGCTGTCGTAGCTCATCCAGCTTTCTTCGTCGTACTCCACGCCTACGGAGAGTGGATCGACGATGCTTCCGTCATAGTCGAAGGAGAAACGGAAGCCGAACACGTCTTCGACAATGACGACGTTGTTACCGGCCACAATGTCCAGGATGATGTGGTCACCGGGTTCTGCTTCCAGGGTGCCACTGAGGCTCATCTCGAAAGTCGAGAAAGTCTGTGGTTCCGGGCGAAGGCGGTGCGTCAGGCCCAGGTTTTGCATTACTACCTGGGTATCGAGTGAGTTGATGATCTGATCACCGTTGGCATCAATGTGCTTGAAGTCTAATCCGTTCAGATCCTGGCCCCAGTCTTCGGCGTACTGCGCCGACCAGTTACCCGGGGCTGCCGTTAAGCGCGGCGTGCCGGCACCACCCATGGCGAGACCGATGGGAAGTAAGTCGTCTACGTCAACAACGCCATCGTTATTCGTATCTCCGGGCCAGACACAGTCGTCATCAATACAGGCATTGGGGTCAGCGTCCGTGACGTTGATCGCAACGGTTACTTGGGTGGAGAAAGCACAGTCTCCGGCGGCATTGGCGTTAAGGCAATAGCTCAGCGTCAGCTCATCCCGCTGGCCTGCGGCAAGCGGATTGGGGAGGTAACTGAGCTGACCACTGATGGGGTCAGTAATGATCAGGCCGTTGGATGGTTGCTCCACCACGGACCAGCTTACCGTGCCGCCGGGCGTCTCGTACGTGAGGTCGACCGGCGTGCCGGCGGGAGTGGTCAGGGTCGTTTCTGACTGTGCCGGAGCAAAATTGGAAACGAAAATGTAGACGGTTTGAATTTCCGGCTCACCATCACAGCCCGGTGCCATGGAGGAATAGGTGAACTGGTCTACGCCGGACCAACCGCTTGGGGGCGTGTAAACCACCTGGCCTTTCCGGCTTGTTTCCGTCAGGCTGCCAAATTGCGGCGCGCCGTACGTGATACAGTCGGCAAATACATTGTACAGATCGTTGTCCAGTACGTTCAGGGTGGTCGGCTGGTCTACGGCCGTGTAACCACGATCTTCAAAAGCAAAATCGTTGGTTTCAAGGTCGAGTACGGTGATGTGGTAAACCGTAGGCTCCGTCGCTCCCGGTGAAGTGTAAGCGAGAAACTCATCACCGACGAAGCTGTCATCCGGCTGGTAAGCCATGACGCCATTGACGTTGATCATGGAGCCGGACACCGGACTTCCGGCAGGTTCTGCACCTTCCGGGGCAAAAATGAACTGGGGCTGGTCTCGTTTAGTGAAAACCCGTACGGTGTCGGTAACGGCGCCATCCGCATCCGGCAACACGTTGACGGAAACAGTGCCTAAGTCACAGACATTGTCGAAATCCGCACAGATGACGTAGTTGAAATCAGTGAGGCCCACGAAACCCGGCTTTGGGGTGAAGACAACCTGGTCGTCAACAACTTCAACGGTGCCGGCATTGACCATGGGGGCCGCTACCAGCCGGATGTTGCCGACGTTTACCGAGTCGTTGAGGAGAACGGGTACGGAGACGGGCTGGCCCGAAACCGTAGAGGCAAAATCGTGGCGGGCCCGGATATCCGCTTCGTCAACCAAAATCTCGAACTGCGTAAAGGCAACGTTGACGCCGAAGGGGAAGCTGACCATCAGCATGTCGTCCGCTCCCAGGTAGTCAACGTCCGGTGTGTAGGTCAGGGTATAACTGAACTCAACCCCCGGGTCAGGGGTGATGACCGCCGTACCGTGCTCTGGGTTCCGGCCAACGACCGGGGCAAAACGAGAAAGAAAGGATACCGTGGCAGGCTCATTTTTGATGACCATCAAACGCTCCACCCCCTGTCCCGATAAATCGGAAACAATGGCCGACAGGCACAACAGCAACATCATTTTGAGTAGCCGTAGGTTCATGAGGGGGGATGAATTAAAACGGATTAGACCGCAATATAACAAGAAGGTGTAACGTATAGATAAGCTTTACGGATTTTTTACAATAAGTCCGTGAATTTTTAAATGCCTTGCGGGGGTGATTGTTTACTGACTGCTAGTGATTTAGGTTGTAAGTTTGTGAACAATGAACGAAAAATCTAATAAGTTAATTAGTTTACTGGCCAGTCTGGACCGGACGCAACGGCGGGGATGTCGTAAACTCATCCAGTCTGCCTACTTCTCAGGTAACGCGGATCTGCTCTCCATTTTTGATGAAATCGCTCTGCGGATTGACAAAAGCCGGAGCCTGGACAAGAAGCAGATCTGGTCCGCTGTCTTTGGCAAGTCAAAGGCTTACAATGACGTGCGTTTTCGCAAATACACCTCTGATCTTTTCAAGCTGATCAAGGAGTTCCTGACCCAGGAAGCACTGGCTGCCGAGCCGGAATTAAAGCACTACCTCTACCTGGCCGCACTGGAAAAACAAAGCCCCGATAAGCTAATTCGCGGCGTGGAGCGGAACTGGGATGACCTGGACGAAACCAAGGGAAGCTACGAGCGCAGCACCTACCTCTACCGCCACCTGCTGGAGTACCGGAAGTACTCTCTGTTAAATTATGAACACCGTCCTTACGAACGGGCAAATGTAGAAGCAATCGGGGCCACCCTCGACATCTACTTCATCGTCGTCAAGCTCCGGCAAGCAGTTCATACCCAGAGCCGTATCCAGACCGAACAGTATCAGTATGACTTGCAGCTGGTGCCGGAAGTCGTGGGCTTTCTGGACCGTACGGGGGTCTATCTGGATCACCCGATCGTCGCCGTACACTACTACATGTATAAGATGCTGGTAACTGCGGATAACCACGAGGCCTACTACCGGTACAAAGAAATTATCCTCAATCGAACGGAAAACCTGGAGAATGACCAGGCCTACGAACTTTTCCAGCCGGCCCTGAATTATTGCCGCCGCCGAATCAATGAAGGGGTTAAAGAATTTTTGGCCGAATACCTGGAGGTTTACCGGTACGGGCTGGACCGAAACCTGGTGTATGACGATGGGTTGATTGACCCGCTCCAGTTCCGGAACACCATTCTCATTGCCCTGCGCCACGGAGATTATGAGTGGGCAGAACACTACATTGAAAATTATCAGGACCGGCTACCGGCCAAGCAACGGACGAATGCCGTCAACTACAACTCCGCTACCCTTTATTTCTACCAGAACAACTACGACAAGGCCCTTGATTTTCTGCGGGACGTAGAATACGAAAACACTACCTACAACCTGAATTCCAAAACCATGCTGCTGGCCATCTATTACGAAACGGATGCCGATACTGCGCTGGACTCCCTTTTCGATTCCATCACGGCCTACCTCAACCGGCACAAGGAGATACCTGACATCAACCAGCGGGCCTACCGCAATCTGGTGTCGTTTACCCGCCGGCTGACGCGGATGCTGCCGGGAGACAAGAAGGCCATGGACCAACTGAAGGCAGACCTGGCCAAGAAAAAGTACGTGGCTTCCAGACCGTGGCTGGAGGAAAAAATCGAAGAGTTTACCAAGTACTAAGCTGCGGGAGGAATCCCGCAATGCCTTTCCCCAATCCCTGCACCTGCGTCCGCGCCGCCTATTTCACGGCCCGTATCATCCGCCACTTCCCCTGGAGGTCCTGTTTGCCAGTGACCTCCCGGTAGCCCAGGTCCGTCAGTAAACCGACCACTTCCCGGTGGTTGAATTCGTTGGTTTCCACGTAGAGCTTGCCGCCCTTGGTCAGCACCTCCTGGGCCAGGGCACCAATTTTCCGATAAAAAACCAGGGGGTCCGCTTCCGGTACGAAAAGAGCGAGTTCGGGTTCGTGCGCCAGGGTGGAGTCACTCATCTTGCTGCGCTCACTGGGCGGAATGTAGGGCGGGTTAGACACGATAATGGTAAATCCGGTGCCCGCAGCCTCCCCGGCGGGCAGCAGGTTGCCGCCATCTTCCAGTACATTAAAGCGGGCAAAATTGACGTCCAGCTGTTGTGCTTCTGCGTTCTGCCGGGCACAGGTCAGGGCTTCTTCGCTTACGTCAATACCCGTACAGTGCCACGCGGGGTGGCGGGCCTTCAGGGCTAAAGGAATACAGCCGGAACCCGTACCCAGGTCCAGCACCCTGAGCGCGCTATCCCTGGGGTTGTCCATCAGTACCCATTCCACCAGTTCTTCCGTTTCCGGCCGGGGGATGAGGACATCCGGTGTGACCGTCAACTGGAGGCCGTAAAAATCGGCAATGCCCGTTACGTACTGCACCGGCTCACCCGCCTTCAGGCGGTTGATCGTCGCCCAGGCCAATAGTTGTTCGTCCTGGGTCAGGAGCCGGTCCAGACTGTGCCGGCGGTAGCCGAAAATATCTTCCAGCACGAGCCGGGCCACGGAGGAGGCTTCTCCCGGGCCCAGTACCGGAGAGAGTTCGTCGACAAGATGTTGGGAAAGGTCAAGTGTTGTCATCGGTTTGGGGCTAAAACTTATTCTTCCACATCATCGACTCCATGGGCCGAACTTGCACGGTGTTGTATTTCGCGTTTTCCTTTTTGTTGTAGTAGTTCTCAATGTCACCGTCTACCCCAAAGTAAATGAGCTGGCCGATGGGCATCCCGGCGTAGACGCGTACCGGGTGCGTGCAGCTGATTTCGAGCGTCCAGTGGTTGCAGAAACCAACGTCGCCTTTCCCTGCAGTAGCGTGAATATCGATGCCCAGGCGGCCGACGGAGCTCTTGCCCTCCAGAAAAGGAACGGAGCTGTGGGTTTCCGTGTACTCGAGGGTAACGCCCAGGTAGAGGGTGTTGGGGTGCAGCAGGAAACCTTCTTCGGGGATCTCGTCGTGGATGATTTCGTTGTGGCTGCGGGCGTCCAGAATATGGTCCTTGTACCGGGCTATGTACTTGCCCAGGTGAACGTCGTAGCTGTTTGTACCGAGGTTTTTGCGGTCGAAGGGGCGAATAACGATTTCGCCGTTGTCAATGGCCGCCAGGATTTTTTTGTCACTCCAGATCATGGCAGCGAAGATAATAGGATAGATCGATAGGAGGGGATCATTTGCCGGAAGTGATCGACGGGCAGGGTGGAAAGCGGGGCATTAGGGGCGCGGCCGCAGGTGCGGACCAGGCAGGTAACGGCAAGGCAGGCAGCGGTTAGTCTTTGACTGCCGGCAGCAGGTCGAGCACTCGCGGGTCGTACACAAAACTGTTTTCAGGGACCAACCCAATGGCACCGTCAAAATAACGGTAGATGTAGTCAAAGTCTGCCCGGATATCTCCCGTCAGGTGGTAGGGTTTCGAAAATTCGATAACGCCTTCATTACCGAAGTCGAATTTGCACAGGATTAACGGAACCCCGGCTTCCTTGGCGATGAAGTAGAACCCCGTCTTGAAATGATCAACTTTGGCGCGGGTACCTTCCACGGCAATACACAAGCGGAATTCTTCACGCTCCGCAAAAATTTTAGCGACGCTTTGTACAAAGTTAGAACGGCTGTTCCGGACCACGGGGGTACCCCCCATCCAGCGGAGAAAAGGGCCTAACGGCCATTTGAACAGGGAAGATTTGCCCACAAAATTAATCGGTTCATCAATGATGGCCCGGGCGTAGACGCCGTAAGGAAAATCCCGGTTAGACGTGTGGGTGACGACGGGTAGTACGTACTTCTTGGGCCAGTTGCCCGCATTGTGATCAATGAGGCGAACCCCTAATAAGCGAAGCATAAAGCGGGCGAACCAAGCGGGCATCATGGCAAAATCAGTTAGTTAGTCAGTTAAGGCAGCTACTTCAAATGGCTTCAAAATAACCGGTACTCCGGTTTTTCCGGACACTGTCCCAGGTGAAATAGCGACCGTTCATCGCCACGTAAACACCAGGTGGCAAGGCCTGCACAAAGCCCAGGGCACTGCCCAAGTTAAAAAAACCATCCGAAGAAGACCCGAAGGCGTAGGGAATCATTGCTCCGGTAAGGACGATGGTCTTGTCCCGAATATCCGCTTTAGCCAGGTATTCGGCGGTGGCTACCATCGTGTCCGTACCGTGGGTGATCAGGATCTGGTTGGTGTCGGATCTCCGGCAGTTATGGGCGATGTTCTCCCGGTCCTGAGCCGTAATTTCCAGGCTGTCCACCATCATCAGGGTACGAACGCTGATGTCGAGCGTACACCTGCCCCGCTCGAGCATTTCGGGCAAATTGGAATCTTTGAAGAAGAGCTGCCCGGTGACGAAGTTGTACTCCTTGTCAAAGGTGCCACCGGTAACGAAAATCTGAATCATGTGGCGAAGGTAGGGTGCCGGCCTTTTAACCCGCTAGTCTTTTCTTTTTTTTACCCCTGACACGAGGACTGGCATGCAGGGGCGGACTGTCGCGACGCCGCCTTTTGAGCCGAAAAACAGCGGTCTCCCTCTCCGCAGGCAATCTCCGCCGGAAAAAGGGCGTTAGTCCTCCCAATTGAGCTAAAGGCACATCTCTCCGGACTGTGTCCATTCCCCCTTAAACAGCTATTCTTTTGCAGCAATTTCCCCTCCTGTTATTAATGGTACTGCTCGTTTCCTGCTCCGCCTGTGAGACTGATTTGACCACCGGCGAAGTGGTCGTGGATGACACTACCGTAGTAAATGATCCGGCCTCCGAAACGGCCTTCAGTTCCCTGGCCGTTACGGCACTCGACCTGGTCAACCAAACCCGCCTGGCCGGGTGTACCTGCGGCACAAAAAGAATGCCTCCGGTAGCGCCGTTACGCCTGCACCAGCAGTTGGTTGCTGCGGCGCAGGACCATGCGGAAGACCAGGCCGAAATGCAGGAAATGGCCCACCGGGGCAGTGATGGTTCTACGGTAGGTACCCGGCTCACCCGGGCGGGGTTTAACTGGCGGGCCGTTGCGGAAAATGTTGCCTGGAACTACCCGGATGTGGCCGCAGTCACCGAGGCCTGGTTTTCCAGCTCCGGTCACTGCCGCAACCTCATGAACCCTGACTATACGTTCTTCGGGATAGGCGAAGAAGACCGCTACTGGACACAGGTTTTTGCCCGCTAGCCGGCGCGCCAGGACATTAATATATTCCGCCGGTATGGACTACGACAACGGAGCTCCCCGGGGCATAGGCCCCGGACCGGAGGCGATCCAGCACCCCGTAAAAAAGCTTGGCGGTGTACACGGGGTCCAGCGGCGGCAGGCCTGCTACGCCGATGTCCGCCCGGTTAGCGTAGCCGGGAGAGGCGGTCACCCACGCCGACGGAAATTTACCGTACCCCCCGAAATGGTAATCCGTGACGGTAGTCCAGTTGCATCGGGCGGCCTCAGGGAGCAACGCCCTGATTTCAGCCCGCATCCAATTGCCCCGTAGGGCCGGAAACACCTCTACCCGGGTTGCTGTAGCCGCCGCTGCTTGGATTACGCCGGCAGCACTTCCGCCGGTACCGGCGCTGAGGCAAAGATGATCAGGAGCTGTGCCCAGCTCCGCAATAATTTCTGCGTAAAGCCGGCCGACGTAAGGGGAACTCGCGGGGCTGGTACCACCTTCAGGGATAATCCTGACCTCCCGGGGACTGACGGAAAACATCCGCGCAATTTTCTCCCGCTGTTGCTCCAACCAGCGCTGCTCCTTTTTTTGACGGTATTCCGTACGGGACAGGGGCAGCAGGTGCGCCCCGTCGGCGCGGGCGCGGGCCAGTACAGCGTTCTCCACCTCCTCGCCCCGCACAAAAATGACGACCCGCAGGCCGTAAAGCCGGCCAGCAGTCGCCAAAGCCGCAAGGTGATTGCTGTATGCCCCCCCGAAACTGACCAGGATTGGGGAAGGAGTTTGCTGCAGCGCACCACGGAGAAAAAATTCCAGTTTGCGCACTTTATTTCCTTGCAGTGCCGTCCCGGGCGCAGGGGTGTACAGGTCGTCCCGTTTACAATAAAGCCGGACACCAGCAGCCTCCGCTACCGGGAGGGGAAGACGTTGCAGCGGACTTGGATGGTTGGGCAAAAGCATGGGCCGAAGGTAAGCCGCTGGCTGCAGGTAACCGGGGGCAATTATGCCCTGCTTGAAAATGCCCGCAGCTACTCCGAAAGGCAGTTCACTTGCCAGGTCGTAAGCGGCGCGGACGCAGGTGCAGCGACCGGTAAACCAGCCTAAGCCGTCCTGATCCGGGAGGGGGCGTGCCTCGAACCGCGCTGAAAAGTACCGGTTGGCTTACGCTTCCACCAGCGGCGAAATGTCAAACCCTGCCTCCTCGACGGTGGCAATAATGTCAGCCTCCGCGGCGGATCCCTCAACGGTTAAGACCTTACGGGGGTCGTCTACATCAACGCGCCAGATCGTAACGCCCTCGACCTCATCGAGAAAAGACGTGACGGAACGGACACAACTGCCGCAGTTGATGTTGGTGGCAAAATGCTGGATAGTACGCATGGTATTCATTGGTTCTTGTCCTTTTAACGCACGAAATCAGAAAAAGTCAGCTGTCCCCGTTCAGCTCAAGGTCAATTTGCCGGAGTTGCATAGCGATTATATACTACCCCGCTTTTGCTCAACCGCTGCTTCCAGGGGCCTTTTCGTTCAACAAAGCGTGGAAGCAGATCACTATTCCATGGTCGCCAGGGCGGCTTCCCATTCCGCCAGCCACCCGGCAATGATGGGGGTTCTGCTCTGGTCCACTCCTGCAGGCAGTCGGGCCGCGATCAGGGGAAGTAATTTTTTGAGCTGTGCCCCATCCTTTTTTACCCGGGCAACGGCGGCTTCGGCCAGGTAGCGGCTTAGTGGGTCAGTGGCCGGGCTGTCGTTTGCCCGGCCCAGTGCCGCTT
>JAUIIF010000727.1 GCA_030431945.1 Bacteroidia bacterium
GTACATCGGAAGAATTTTTCCACTGCCTCCTGCTTGTTTTTCCGCAGCGGCCAGGTCCCGTTGCTCCCAACGAAACAGACCCGCCATGGTCGTTAGCACCCGGCGGACCAGCCGGGACACCAGGCCACCGATGAAGGGAACGCGTTTCCCAATGATATCACTGGTCACCGGAATGGTAATCAGGTGCATTACCCCCAGGAAAAGTAGTTGCAGGGCCTCCTTCCTATTCGTAGTGTCCGTACTCATCTGCAACTGGTCAACGTCTTCTACAACTCCCTTCAGGATGTCCATCGAGTACGTCATGATGGAACGAATATCGGATCGGAAGCGGACGGTCAGGTACAGCAGTCCGGCAAACAAGCCGGCCACCAGCCATAATACGAGACCAAGGACACCGTACAGCAGGTATTGGATATGCACGAGGTCGAGTAAAAAAAAGCCAAGGAGATAAAGAGCGAAGGCGACCAGGACGGGCCTGACCGTCCAGCTGATTACGTAAAGGGGAAATACGAGTAAGTCCGCCAGTTGCTCCACAACTTCAGGATTTCGGTATTTGCCGATGTCAACGCCCAGCTCCGTCTGAATTTTTCGGTCCAGGGCTTCGACATCGGCGGCGGTACGGATTTTCATATTTCAGGGTAGTTAGTGGCAGAAAGTTACTTATTCTCGGTATGGCGCAGGTCCGCCTATCCCAGGGAGGAGGGTTTGGCTTCTCGTGGTAGTTTAAGCCGCACCTTTTATCCAGCCATTTCGGCGGCTGCTCTACTATTGCTCCCTGCGGGAAAACCTTACCTTCGCGCCATGGCCAAAAAGACTGTGATCATCGGCGGCGGAGCCGCCGGCTTCTTTGCCGCTATCCACCGGGCAAAAAAACATCCAGGGGAGGAGATCCTGATCCTCGAGCGCGGTAAGGCGGTACTGGAAAAAGTCCGTATTTCCGGCGGCGGGCGTTGCAACGTCACCCATGCCTGCTGGGACCCGCGGGAGTTGACCAGGTTTTATCCCCGGGGCCAACGGGAACTTCTGGGGCCTTTTCACCAGTTTGCCTGCGGCGATACCATGGGCTGGTTTGCCGATCGGGGCGTAGACCTGAAAATAGAAGAAGATGGCCGCATATTTCCCGTGTCGGACAGTTCCCAGACGATCATCGACTGCCTGTGGAACACGGCCAAAGCCAGTGGTGTCCGGGTATTAACGAAAACCAGGGTGACGGAGATCCTTGCTCCACTACCTTCCTCCGCACCGGCGGCCGCGCCTGCTTCCTGGACCGTGAAAGCCGGTGATCAGCTGTTCCCGGCGGATAACCTTATCGTTACCTCCGGCGCTAACCCGGCCGTATGGAAAATGTTGGATAGCCTGGGGCATCGCATTATCCCCCCGGTTCCTTCTCTGTTTGCTTTTGATACTAAAGATACCCGGCTGCGAGACCTGTCCGGCCTGTCTTTACCCTGGGCCAGCCTGAATATTGCCGGAGAAAAGCTGAAAGCCGAAGGCCCGCTGCTGATCACTCACCGGGGACTGAGTGGCCCTGCCGTCCTCCGCCTCTCCGCCTGGGGTGCCCGCCAGCTGGCCCCGAAAAAGTATAATTTTGAACTGGTGGTAAACTGGCTGGCGCAGCGCCCCGAAGACGTGGAAGAGCAACTCGCTACCCTGAAAACCAACGAGGCCCGGCGGCAAATCGGGGCCCGCGCCTACCTGGAAATGCCCAACCGGCTCTGGAAGTCTCTGGTAGCCGCAGCGGCTATTCCGGCGGAGCAGCAATGGTCCCAACTAAGTAAACAACAACATAGTGCCCTGGCCGGGCAGCTGACCCGGGCACGTTTCCACATTACGGGCAAGTCCACCAACAAAGAAGAGTTTACTACCGCCGGTGGGGTGGACCTGCGGGAAATAGACTTCAAGAGCTTTCGCTCCAAATTGCACCCCAACCTGTACCTGGCCGGCGAAGTACTGGACATTGATGCTATAACCGGTGGCTTTAATTTTCAGGCTGCCTGGACGGGCGGTTACCTCATCGGCAACGCTGAGTAACCAGCCTGAGCCGGTACCTCAGCGGGGAGGAGGAGGCGTTATCCCTGATTGACGGCTTCCGCAATCACTGTCCGGATCCATTCATTCGGAGCCATGTCAATGGTTATGTTGATGCGCTCCTCCGGGCTGTTATTCGTGATCCGGTGGGGGTCCGTCAGGTTAAGGTACCAGCATTCTCCGGGGGCCATGGGGACGGGCGTTCCGTTGAGGTAAAAAGTAACGTCCTGGTGTACCTGCACCGGGATCGTAAGCCTGATGACGGATCGCTCAATGTGCAGCCCCAGCGTAGGGTCCGTATGTTCCTGCACCTCAGCGCCCGGGGCCAGGCGCAGGATACGGACCAG
>JAUIIF010000062.1 GCA_030431945.1 Bacteroidia bacterium
AATCAGATGATCGCCTTCGACCCCTACGACGTCTACGCAGGAATTAATATTCCCAAGGATGATTGGGGCTCGCGCCGCGTCAGCATGGAAGGTCCTACCACCATTCCACTGGCGGCCGTAGATACAAAAGGTGAAGGTGTCAGCGGTCGTAAACTTACCGTCGGCCTCTACCGGGTCGATTGGCGCTACTGGTGGCAGGACAATTACGATAACGTAGCCCGCTTCAACAGCAGCCAGCACACGGAGGCAATGGAAACCTTCAACGCGACGACCGGAGCTGATGGCGCTGCTTCCGTGCGGGTGAAAGTCCCGAACTGGGGGCGTTACCTGTTGCGCGTCTGCGATGCTGGCGGTCACTGTTCCGGACAGTATTTTTACGCCGGCTACAACATGGAAGAAACCGACCGGGAGTCCGCCTCTCTGCTGCGACCGGTAGCTGACCGGGAAGAGGTCAGTATCGGAGAAGAGGTGAACATCAAGTTGCCCACAAGTGCGGGCGGCAAATTACTCGTCAGCCTGGAAACCGCCGTTGGCTCCGTTGAGCAGTTCTGGATCAATGCCAAAGCCGGCGAAACCAGCGTCAGCTTTAAGGCCGATGAACGAATGGTGCCTACGGTTTACGCCAACATTACCCTGCTGCAACCGTATGAACAAACGACCAATGACCGGCCGGTTCGGTTGTACGGCCTGGTTCCCATAAAGGTTACGAATCCCAAAACCATTTTACAACCGCAGCTGACGGCTGACGATGAGTGGAGCCCCAGGGAAAAAGTCACGGTTTCCGTAAAAGAAACTTCCGGCCAGGATATGACCTATACCCTGGCCGTAGTAGATGAAGGGTTGCTGGGGCTCACCCGCTTCAATACCCCGAACCTGCACGACAAATTCTTCGCTAAAGAAGCACTGAGCGTACGCACCTTCGATCTGTATCGTTACGTCATCGGAAGCCTCAACGGTGAATTTGGCAAGGTCCTGGCCATTGGTGGTGACGGCAGCGGAGAAGGGGAGGAAGATTCCCAAACGGCCAACCGCTTTGAGCCGGTTGTTCGTCATCTCGGCCCCTTCCGGTTGGCCGCAGGCAAAACCGGACGCCATGACATTGAACTGCCCAATTATGTCGGTGCCGTCCGGGTCATGGTAGTCGCCAGCGGGAAAGGCGCTTACGGTAGCACCAGTAAACGGATTCCGGTAGTACAACCACTGATGGTCTTGCCAACCCTGCCCAGGGTACTCGGCCCGGGCGAAACAGTGGACATGCCCGTTAACGTTTTTGCCATGAATGACCAGGTAAAGAACGTCAGCCTCCGGGTGCAAGAGTCCGCAGGACTGGTTTCCGTTCCGACAGCGGGGCAAAATATTACTTTCGCCAAGGCAGGTAATCAGTTGGCCTACTTTCCGTTGACGGTAGGCAACCAGGCCGGCATCGCCCGCCTCAGTGTAGCGGGTTCCGGCAATGGGGAATCAGCCAGCCAGGAGATTGAAATCGATGTCCGCCACCCCAACGAAGTTATTACCCGCGGCAAAACAATTGCCATTGCTCCGGGAGATGCGCAGCAAGTGAGCTACGCTAACTTCGGCGTACCCGGTACCCGGGGAGCGATCCTGGAACTCTCTCCGCTGCCCTCCATGCAGCTGGACCGCCATCTGCGCTACCTCCTCCGCTACCCCTACGGCTGTGTAGAACAGACCATCTCCCCGGCTTTTGCCCAGTTGTACCTGGATAAAGTGACGGAACTGACGCCGGAGCAGGAAAAAGAACGTCGTTTCAACATTGCTGCCGGACTGAGCAGCCTGCGGAATTTCCAAACCAGCAGCGGCGGCATGGCCTACTGGCCGGGTAACCGGGATGCCCATCCGTGGGCAACCAACTATGCCCTGCATTTCGTGGTGGAAGCAGAACGTGCCGGTTTCAGTGTTCCGGTGGATCTCAAAAACAAGCTGATAAAGTTCCAGGAAAAAGCCGCCGGAAACTGGCGGGAAACTACGGACCCTTTCTACGGCTCCACCGCACAACGACAGAAGGACCAGGCGTATCGCCTCTACGCGCTGGCCACTGCGGGTAAGCCGGTAATTGGTGCTATGAACCGGCTGAAAAGTAAGTCCGCCTCCATTCCCGCGTCCGCAGTGTTTCAGTTGGCCGCAGCGTACACCCTGGTTGGACAAAAAAGTACGGGAGAGGAACTGATGAAAGGCCAGGAGACGCAGGTGAAAGTGTACCGTGAATTGGGCTATACCTTCGGGAGTGATATTCGTGACATGGCCATCATCCTGGAAGCACAACTGGCTGCCGGAGAGCAGTCCGCAGCCGGGCAGCAGGCCTTCCGCCTGGCCGAACGCATTGGTGCCCGCAACTGGCTGAGCACCCAGGAAGCAGCATTTGCCTTCGTCGCCATCGGTAAAATGAGCGAAGCAGATGACCGGGAAATGAAGGCTGATTTTACTTCGCCCGGAGGAGCCAGGTCTGCCGTCGGCTCCAGTTCCGGCATCTATCGTATTGAATTGCCGACGGACGTGGCTTCCCCCTCTTTCAACATCAGGAATACTGGTTCAGGCACCCTCTACGCGTCGGTCGTAACCAGTGGTAAGCCACTGCCGGGGGAGGAAGCCGCCGTTAACGAAAACCTGGTGCTGGATGTGAAATATACCGACGAAGACGGGAATTCGCTGGATGTTGCGACCCTTGCTTCCGGAACTGATTTTATTGCCAACTATACCGTCCGTAATCCGGGAACCCTCGGCATGAATTACCAGCAGCTGGCTTTACGCAGCCTGCTACCCTCCGGTTGGGAAGTCAGTAATGATCGGTTAGCGGCAACGGGAGGAGCGGATGCCGGCCAGTATGCTTACCGGGATTTCCGCGACGATCGCGTGTATACCTTCTTCGATCTGAATCGGGGAGAAAGCAAAACCTTTTCCCTGCGGATGACGGCCACCTATCCGGGGCGTTACTACCTACCCTCACAGGTTAGTGAAGCGATGTACGCCAATGACGTCAAGGCAGCCGTAAAAGGCAGTTGGGTAGAAGTGACACGCTGATGAAGAGGCGCGGCCGCAGGTGCAAGGAAGGTGGGAAAGCAAAGGTGGAGGGCAATGGCAGGATCCGCTGACCCTGCATTAGTCCCGCTCTCCCAGAAGATTGGCCGCGAGTACCGTAAGCGTAAGCATTGTTCCCGGGAAAACGGCCAACCACCAGGCGGAAGGATGACTCCGGGATTGTCGTAATAAGCTGCCCCAGGTAACCTTGTCCGCCGGAATGCCAATGCCCAGGAAGGAAAGGAAGGCTTCCAGCAGGATGGCTGCCCCCAGGCCGAAGCAACTGACGATGATCAGTGGACCCAGAGCATTCGGTAAAGCGTGCGCAAAAAGTATCCGCCACCGACCAATACCGCTAACCCGGGCAGCCTCAATGTAAGGGAGCTGCCTGATCCGTAGCAACTCCGCCCGTAAAAACCGGGCGACGTAAGGCCAGCGCAGTACCCCAATCACTACCACTACTACCCAAATAGAAGGTCGGTTAATAATGGCCAGAAGGGCGATCAGAATCACCAGCCCGGGAATATTGGCAAAAAGCTCCACCCCCTGCAAGACAACTGAATCTGCCGGAAAACTGGCTGGTTTCTTGAAGGGGGGGATCCTTCCGAGAATTTTTGCACAGCACCACCCTCCGGCAATAAAAGAACTGATGATGATCAGGCCGGCGGACCAGGCCCCTGCTGCCCGGAAAAAGGGAATCAGACTGATAACGGCGTAAGTGACGCCAAGTAAGCCTCCCACACTCCAGCCCCACCAGTGTGCCCGGGTATTCCGGAGGGTATGGTCCCCAAAGAACCCGGCAGTCCCACCCAGCAAAAGACCGATGAGGAGCGAAATCAGTACGGCACCCACCCCCACAAATATGGCCACCCGGCTGCCCGCAATCAATCCGGCCAGCGTATCCTTGCCCAGCTTATCGGTACCGAGGTAGTGCCGGGCGCGGTTCCCCGTCTCCTGCGCCGCAAACGGAGAGCGGAAGTTGCTGTTTTTAAGGTCTGAAGCACCCGCAGCATAAGGCACCGGCGGCCAGATGGCCCAGTCGGGCTCCTGTTTGTACCAGTTTCTTATCGTGGGGGTGTATGGCTTGACCCAACCCAGAGAAACACCATATTCGTTAAGGACGGGGTAGCGGATTTCTCCCTCCATGCTGGTGATCAGGGGGCGATCATTAGCCAGAAAATCCGCAAAAACAGCCACTGTCGCCAGCGCCGCCAGCCACCAGATGGCCAGTGTGTGCCACTTGTTTCTATGCTTCATGAGGAAGGCTGTTGCGGGGTGTTTAGCCGGACACGGGGGTCGGCAAAGGCATACCCCAGGTCCGCCAGAAAGAGGCCCAGGGCGGTGAGTATCCCATTCAGTAATACCAGCGTAATTACTACCGGCCAATCACGTTCCAGGGCTGAATTATACAACAACTGGCCCATTCCCGGAATGTTGAAAATGCGTTCAATCAGTACACTACCCGCCAGCAGCGCCGGAAAGATGCCACCGAGTAAAGTAATGATGGGGAAGGAAGCGTTTTGCAGGACGTGCCGCCACAAAATGGCGGATGACGACAGCCCCTTTAGCCGGGCCGTTTTTACGTAGGCTTGTTGTAGCTGCTCAACGGCAGATTGCCGCAGGTGGCGACTGACGTAAGCCAGGCTGGGGTAAGCAATGCAAATAACCGGCAGGAACAAATGACTGGCCCGGATACGTAGTGCAGACCACCACCCGGCACCTGCGGGTAATTTGCCCAGTCCCATACTCGGAAACAAATCCATGCAAAAGGCCGGAGTCGTCAGGTAGTTCGCCAGCAGTGTTGCTAGCCAGAAACTGGGGATGCCGAAGAGCAGGAAAAGCCCCAGAGTGGTCAGGCGGTCAAACCACCCGCCGCGGTAGCCGGCGGCGTAAAGACCAATGGGAATAGCGAGGAGAAAAACCAGCAAAATGGCCAGACC
The DNA here is from genome assembly GCA_030431945.1 of Bacteroidia bacterium. GTDB lineage: Bacteria > Bacteroidota > Bacteroidia > Chitinophagales > Saprospiraceae > Neolewinella. The sequence continues at coordinate 4,974 of JAUIIF010000062.1, forward strand.
GTTCAGCAACGCCGTAACTTTCGCGGCGGCGAAGATTTTTGGCCCGACGGGCCGGCGATCCGCCAGTGAAAAACCTAATTCGCCCCGTAAAATTTGTCCCGCCCAGCGGTGGTACTGATTGTCAAACCCATGCCACCGAAAGGCCGGTAGCAATAAATCTCCCCACCGGCCTTTGACTTTCACCTCGTTGAAGGCTTGTAGCAAAGGCCCTAGTTCCGGAACCGCAGCCAGGGGCTGCAACGTTGCTGCAACAGCAGCCGGATCATCCTGCAGCAGCAGCCGGCGGAGGGTTGGGAGGTACTCCCTGTCAACAGTACTCGAGTAACTCAGCCGGCGTAATTCCCGGTAATAGGTTTGCACTGCTTCCCAATTACCATAGCGGAGGGTTAAGGCCCGGAGCATAGCTCGTTCTTCCGGCCGAACAACGTGGTGTAAAGTGTCCGGAAGCGCCGCATTGTACAGCGAAAAGTAAAAAGCAGGCCGATCGTAACCAAGGGTGACGGCCGCCCGGTGGTAGGCCCGGTCGTATGCGGAAGGGTCATCATTTGCCTGCCGGGACTCTGCCTCGGGAAGTAAGCGGTGAACCGGGTCGCCAGGGGTGATCTGGCGTAAGCCAAAGCAGACCAGGCTGAGTAGAAAAAGACTCAGTGGCAGAAGCAGCAGGCGACGCAGAAAGTAGCGGATCATGGGAGGGACAAGGTACGGAATCCGAAGATAGATCAGCAGGATAAAATACCTGGGACAAGCCAATCGTAACGTGCGTCATCCCGGAATTTGGTCTTGTCCCGACTTCTGCCGGCGCTAAATGAAGGGGGGGCTGACAATTGCAAATTTGGTGTTCGCTGCCCGTTTACCGGTCAGCCATCAACACCGCAAAGCGTTCTTCCTGCTTTTTTACGAAAAAGCCCCCCCGCAGGGAGGAAACACCAACCAATTGGTTTTCCACAGCTTAAAATGCGTAGTGAAAATCCGGGATGACGCAGGTTGGTCCTCCAGGAAACGTCAACGGACAAACGCTGCGGCTGCTCAGCACTGCACCGTTCGCCGTTTAGTATACTACGACGGGGACGGAGCGGGTAAAGTATTCCGTTTGGATACTCGTTACGAGTGTCGGCAGACTATCCTGATAAAGCTGCTGTTTGATCAGGTAAATGTGATAAGCTCCGGGAACGAAATCCACCATGGCTTCCTTGGGAATGGTCATGCGTCCGGAATCCGTCGGACCCTGCAGGAGAATTCTTTGTGGATCAGACCGGTCGTCGGGTTCGAAAAAAGCTATGAGGTTTTCATTGTCCAGTAAGCCGGAAGGAGCGGCCTGAAAACGAAGGGTACTACCGAGGTTAATGGAATCCGGAATGTTGTCAGCTACGGGAGGCACGAAAGGGAGCTCCAGCGCGCAACCGGCAGCAGGTTCTTGGGCACAGGGAAGGGTGAATTGAATCGGGCTGGTAAAGGGTAGGGTTCGACGGCCACGATAATGGCCCGGCCCGGCAGCGGTAAATAATGGCATCTCACTACCAAAGAATGTCGGACCGGAGGTAGGGGTGGGCGATACCGCCAACTCCGCCGAAAGTAACTTATCGGTCGCATCGTACCTGACACTTCCCACCACGGAGGTGACCGTTGGTGGCGCCCCGGCACAACTACAGAGTAGCAGGAAGAGTACACTGATCCCGGCCAACCCGGGCGAAAGAAAAGTCAATTGGCAGGAGGCGAATTTCGTGAGGTAAAAGGCAGTTTTACGACCCGATCTCCCGGCGGAAGAACCAGCTCGTTCCTCGCGTTTGGGCTGGTTAGCAAGCTTGTCTTTGCCCTGGGCGGAAAAACCAAAGCTGGAGAGACACGAAGGAAAAAGGTGCATGGTGAGGCAAAATTTTGGCTGAAGGTACGTCACTGCCTGCATCAGGCGGGTACCTCCCAATTTATCGGTTCCTTGCCGTGTTTGACGAGATAAGCGTTTGCCAAGCTAAAATGTTCGTTCCCGAAAAAGCCGCGATCAGCGCTGAAGGGGGAGGGGTGGGCACTTTCCAGAATGAGGTGCTTGTCCGGGTCAATCAGTACTTTCTTCTTGCGGGCAAAAGCCCCCCAGAGCAGGAATACTACGTTTTCCCGCTGCTCACTGATTACCTTGATCGATGCATCCGTGAAAAACTGCCAACCGGAGCGCTGGTGGCTGCCCGGCTGATTTCGTTCAACGGTAAGCATTGCATTCAGTAAAAACACGCCCTGCCGGGCCCAACTGGTCAGGTCTCCGTGCGCTGCCGGAGTAATCCCCAGGCTGGTATTCAACTCCTGGTAAATATTCCGCAGACTTGGCGGGATGCGCATTCCCCTGGGCACACTGAAACTCAGGCCCATGGCCTGCCCCGGGTTATGGTAAGGGTCCTGGCCGAGAATGACCACTTTAACGTCTTCCAGCGGGGTAGAATCGTAAGCGTTGAAAATTAGTGGTCCGGGCGGATAGATCGTTTTACCGCCGGCCTTTTCCTGCTTGATGAAATCGGTAAGCATCCGGAAATAGGGCTTGGTAAATTCATCAGCTAAAGCTGCTTTCCAGGATGGGTGGATGCTAACGTTGGACATAGGAAAAGGATAATTCGGTGGTTCGATGCGTTACGCTAAGAGGATAAACAATTTATCAACAGCGGCAAGCAGGGTTGGTTTTCCGGTAGCAGGTCAAATTATCAGGTGCTCCCGAGCGCCGGTAAACGCTGCCGGAAGTACTTTGCTCATAATCCTTCCCGGTCCACCTCCAGGATTGCAGCGACGTGGGCATCGGCGACCGATTGCCGGAAAGCATCAGTCAACATGATTTCCAAATCAAAACGATTATTGTAGAACCCGTTCTCCGTTAAAATGGCGGGCATCCTGGTGGCCCGCAAAACGTAAAACTGGCCGGTTACTTTTGAGCGAAGGTGACGATTGACAAATCCGGTTTCAGCGATTAAATGGCGTTGAAAAACCGCCGCAAGATTCCTCCCCTGAGTACTGCCGTGGAAGTACCATGTTTCAATGCCACGGACACTGTCATCGGTGAAATCCTGCAAGCTGGGGGCGGGCCCGGCATTGGCGTGAACGGAAAGGAAAAGCTTCGGTAATGCGGAACTTAACCGGTTGGCCCGGTCGACTCTCTCGATCAGGAAATTCCCTACCTGCGTCTCGGGAACCACGTTGTAGTAGGCAACGCCCAGGCGATCAAGGGCCTCAAAAATGCGGCGGGTGACGTCGCGGTTAAACTCGTATTCCAGCAGCTGCCGGCCGTCGGGCAGCACCGGGCTCCGTTTGCCGGCGGTCAGGGCTCCGTGCCCGGCGTCAATACACCACATATAGCGAGCCCGGTATTCAGGGCCGGGGCGTACGGGCGGCTGGGTGGGTTTGTCCCCGGGGTCCGCCTGGCCACCACTATTGTCCTCCGGTGGGGGGAGCGGAGCATCCTCGAACTCCGGCCCGTCGGTATCCCGCGGGGACTCCCCCTCGTGCGCTACGACGACCGGATCGTCACTGGCCTGTACTTCACCGGCATCCTGCGGTTCGTCAGGGTCAGCGACCGGCGGCAGGGGCGCTGCCGGTGGCAGGGCAGGCGGTAACGGTTTAGGCACCCGGGGGCGCTCCGGCGCATCGCCGAAAAAGACCGCAATAATGTCAGTAATGGCTTGGAGGAACTCCTTCATGGGCGAAGGGGCAAGTTAGGCATTTAGTCTGGTAGTCGAAAGACCTCCCGGCAGAAGTAAAGGCTGCTATGCTACAATTTCCTACCTTGCCCTGACCAAATTAAGATCATGTACACCAAAACTACGCTAGAAGCATTCTACGACCGGGAACGTAAGCACCCCAAGCTCCCTTTCCTGCACCAACCATTCGGTGAACGCTGGGAAACCTATACCTGGGGAACCGCAGGAGAAATGGCCCGTAAGGTAGCCGCTTACCTGCGCAGCCTTGAACTGAAACCGGGCAGCCACATCGGCCTGGTGAGTAAAAATTGCCGGGAATGGATCATTGCGGACCTGGCCATTATGATGGCCGGCCACGTAAGTGTTCCGTTCTTTCCCACCCTTACGGGAGACCAGATCTCCGAAGTCCTGAACCTGGGCGATGTTGACTTACTCATCGTTGGAAAGATGGAAGCATGGCAGGAAATGAAAAAAGGTGTTCCCGAGGATTTTCCCCTCATCCGCTTTCCGCACTATGAAGGAAATTCCACCATTTCCCGTGGTAAGGCCTGGGAAGATATCCTGAAAGAATTTGCGCCGATAACGGACAGCCCGACATCTGATCGGGATGGCCTCTGGACCATCATTTTTACCTCCGGTACCACCGGGACGCCCAAAGGCGTCATGCTATCCAATAAAACGAATATTGCGTTGATGGATTCCCTCTGGGACTCCAATCCCCTCAACCTCGATTACAAAGGCGGAAACCGCTTTTTCTCTTTCCTGCCCTTAAATCACGTAGCGGAAAGGGGCGTCATCGAAACAATGTGTATCACCCACGGAGGAGAAATATTCTTCACCGAAAGCATTGCCCGCTTTGCGGCCAATTTGCAGGACGCCCGCCCCACCTTCTTTTTCGCTGTTCCGCGTATCTGGACTAAACTACGCCTTGGTGTCCTCGGCAAAATGCCAGCGGAAAAACTGGACCGATTGCTGAAAATTCCGGTAGTGTCCTACCTCGTAAAACGTAAGATTCGCTCCGGTCTGGGCCTGGATAAGAGCCGGAGAAACGTTACCGGAGCGGCCCCCATTCCAACCGAAACCAAGGACTGGTTCGCAAAATTGGGCATCCCGATTGCCGAAGCCTACGGAATGACGGAAAACGGAGCCACCAGCCACATGATTATGGCGGACGAAAACCGGCCAGGTTCCGTAGGCCGGCCCCAGGCCGGCACCGAGCACCGCATCGATCCGGAAACCCAGGAGGTGCTCACCCGCTCCCCGTACACCATGCTGGGGTACTACAAAAGCCCCAACAAAACGGCTGAAACCATCGATAAAGATGGGTGGCTGCATACGGGGGATCAGGGCCGCATCGATGAAGATGGCTACCTTTTCCTGACGGGACGCGTAAAGGATACGTTCAAGACGGCTAAGGCGAAATTCATTGTTCCTACGGAGATCGAAGACAAATTCATCGGCAATGATGACGTGGAACAAATGTGCCTGCTGGGATTAGGCATGCCCCAGCCCATTCTCCTGGTTGCCCTTTCTGAAATAGGCTTGGCGCGGCCGCAGGATGCCGTGGAAGCAGCGTTGCAAGAGCAATTGGAGCGCGTAAATACCCATTTGGCGACCTACAAAAAGGTGGCCGCCATCGTGATCGTCAAGGAAGCCTTTTCCGTTGAGAATAACATGATGACGCCGACGCTGAAGATCAAGCGTTCCCAGGTTCATACGCGCTATGCTGATCGTTTATTGGCGTGGATTGAAGGCGGGCATCAAGTCATCCGCGAGTAGTTATTATTCCCTTAAATATCTTAGGGAATTGACTGTAAATAGGTTATTTGCCATGATATTTGTCTTGCTTTCTGCAGCGCCGGTATATACCCAAACCACTTTGACTTAGGTATAAGCAAAAGCTGGTCCTTGCTTCAGTAACAAAACCCTTTTATTCTACCAATTCCCTTATCCATGAAACGTTTTTTAACCCTGCTCGCCTTCGTCCTGGTATTTACGACGCTGGCCTGCGGTCCCAAAGTTTACACCGCCCCTAACGCCGCTTCCGCAACGGCCGCCCATTCCGTTATTGCCATAATTCCACCGGTAGTCAATATTACCGGCAGAAAGAAAGATGATCCGGAAGCCCTCAAGGCGGCGGCTAAAGCAGACGTATTTACCTTTCAACAGGAGATGTACAGCTGGCTCCTGCGCCGTAAACAACAAGGTCGCATCCGCGGACTGGAAATTCTTGATCCCCTGACGACCAATGCGAAGTTGGAGCAAGCAGGATACACGCCTGACAGTCGTTTGCTGACGCCCAAAGAGTTAGCCGATGTACTGGGGGTTGATGCGGTCATTACTTCTACCTTTAATACAACCAAGCCAATGTCTGAAGGGGCCGCCGTCGCCCTGGGGGTACTGTTTGGTACCTGGGGAGCCACCAATCAAACCACGGCAAACCTGAGCCTGCATGACCCTAACGAAGGAATGCTCTGGAATTACGACTGGGTGGCTTCCGGAACCTTTTCCTCCTCCGAAGCCCTGGTCGATGGCCTGATGAGAAATGCCAGTAAGCGAATGCCCTACGTAATCCGGTAACGAAGGGGCGCGGCGGTCATTAAATGCTGCCGGGCTTTTCCTTCCCTCCAGCTAGTCCGGGTCTTAAAGTAGTCGGCGGGCGTTACCAGCAGGTAATGCCCGCCGACCGTTTATGTCCCTGCCTTTTACCTCGGTCCGCACCTGCGATCGCGCCCGCTTTTCCTTACGGGACTTTCCTGGATGATCAGCGCATCAGGACCAGGTCCCCTTCCAGAAGTACGCGGTCACCATTGATGAGTTCAACTTCCACAAACCAGACAAAAACGGCGGGGTTGAGGGGGCGACCATCGAGGGTGCCATCCCAACCAAAATTAGGGTCGTTGAGAGGGATGTAGCCGTCGGGGCCGGCAATATCCTGTTGATCAACGGCTCCCCGTGCGTCGAATACATTCTCTCCCCAGCGATCAAAGATCTGGAAGCGGGTAATTTCACGAACGGCCCTGCCGACGTAGGGGAAAATGACGTCATTTACCCCGTCCCCGTTAGGAGAGAAAGCTGTTGGTACGTATACCGGAGGACGGGTATCGACCCCAATCCGGAGGCCATCATCAGCAGCACAACCATTCAGGTTGGTGATGGTCAGGGAGACGGCACGCTCGTCCAGGGGCATGACGACTGCCTGCGGACAGTTAATACAGTCTACTCCCAGCCAGATGAAGCTGTCAACAACGATCACGTTGGAAGCCGGGTCCACGATGATGCTGTCACCCAGAGGGATGATGGTATCAAGGCCCAGGCTTACGAAGGTCTGCTCCGGCTCGGCGATGCCTACGTCCTGTCGCAGCATACAGTCATTTGCGTCCTTAATGGCAATTACGTACCGCCCCGGAGATAATCCACTAAACTGAGGGCGGTTCCCAAAATTGACTCCATCGATGGAATACTGGTAGGGGGGCGTTCCGCCCGCCACATTCTCGAAGAATATGCTGCCGTTGTTTTCGCCAAAGCACCGGCTGTCGTTAGCCTGCAGGTCGATAATGATGGGTTGTGGCTCGGGAATGAACAGGCTGTCAACGCCAATACAGCCATCTCCATCCGTTACGGTGAGTCCGTACCAACCCGGTGCCAGGTTATTAATCTCCCGCGTCCCGGCACCGTTGCTCCATTCAAAAAGGAGTGGTTCAACGGCGGTAGACAATTGGCTGACCCGCAGGGCCGCGTCCTGCTGACCGGCGCAACTTACCCCTCCTCCGGCAAACGGAGAAACCACGTCCAGCTGGAACGTTACCGGCGGGCAAACACCCATACAGGGAACACAAATACTGCCGTCACAATTGAGGATGGTCTGTACATCGTTGATGGTATTACTGTTGCCATCATCACAGGCAACTACTGAAGTCGGACCAGTATTGCAATTCAGGGGCGTACCGGCACAGGGCACGCAGACGGAGCCGTCGGAATTGAGGACCGTCTCAACGTCGTTGATGGTACAGTCGTTTCCATCGTCACAGGGGAGGGTGGTGGTTTCGTCGTCGTCACAATTGGTGGGGTTGCCCATGCAGGGAACACAGATGCGGCCGTCACAATCAAGGATGGTCTGCACGTCGTTGATGGTGTTCGCATTTCCGTCGTC
>JAUIIF010000728.1 GCA_030431945.1 Bacteroidia bacterium
GCGTGGTTTACGTTGGGGACACCCTTCCGGAGCGGTTTCCGGAGCAAAGGAGCGAAACATCAGCAAAGCCGCTTCCGCATACATGCGTCAGATTAATCATGACTGGGAAATTCGGTTTGATATTATTTCCATCCTTTTGCACCAAGACGGAAGTCATACCCTGGAACACATTGAGGATGCATTTTTCCCGGGGCTTTTTTGACGCGCTACACGGCTGGTAGACGTCAATTCGCTACGCTCATTGACTCGTAAACGGCGCTACGCGCCTAGTAGACGTCAGCTCGCTATGCTCGCTGACTTTTAGACGGTCGCTGCGCTCCCTTTTGGTATCGTTCATTAAGATATCATTGAATGAAAAGCGCGAAGCGCGTCCAAAAGCGCGAAGCGCGTCCAAAAGCGCGAAGCGCGTCCAAAAGCGCGAAGCGCGTCCAAAAGCGCGAAGCGCGTCTACACCAACCCCCTCCGCTTCAATTCCAGGTACTGGTTAATAACCGCTCCCGTTAATTCTTCCGGCCGGGTCAGGATTACCTTGATGCCGTTTTGCCGCAAACGCGCAGCCATCAACTGGCGTTGCTGCAGAAAGTTCCGGGCGGTGGACTTGAGGTAAACATCTGCCACTTCCTCCGTCCTTTCGTCCAGCAGGTCCGCAATTTCGGTATTTTCAAAAAGGACAACTACCAGTTGATGCGCCCGGGCGATCCGCCGCAACCCCGGCAGCACCCGGTCTAAGGCATAATTACTCTCGAAGTTGGTGAACAACAGCAATAAACTTCGGCCACCCAGCAGTTTTCTGCTGGCATAATACAGCAGGTCATAGTCAGATTCCTTTTGTTGTTCCTGCTGCCGGTACAAAGCTTCCATAATCCGGCGCAGCTGGTCCGGTTTGGAATCTGCGGGCAAAATGGTCCCGATTTTATCGGAGAACGTCAACAACCCCGCCCGGTCTTCTTTCCCCAGAATGACGTTACTGAGGGCCAGGGTGGCGTTAATCGCATAATCCAGTAAGCTCAACCCGTTGAAGGGCATCAACATTGTCCGCCCCTTATCAATACAGCAGAAAACGCGTTGGGCTCTTTCGTCTTCGTACTGGTTGATCATCAGGTTATTCCTGCGCCCGGTAGCTTTCCAGTTAATGCTTCGGTAATCATCTCCCAGCACGTATTCCTTGATCTGGTCAAACTCGTAGCTTTTGGCCAGCCGGCGCAGTCGCTTACGTCCCTGTGCGGGGACAGTTGTCGTCGCCTGGAGGGCAAACTGCTGCATTTGTAGAATACTGGGGTACACCGGCACCGTTTCGGCTGCCGCAATTTCGAGACGACGCTCCGCCAGTTTCCAGTCCGTCGTCAAGAAAAGGTTCAGGTTTCCAAATTCGTACGCTCCGCGCGACATGGGTCGCAACGGATAGCTGAGTTCCTGGTCGGCACCAGCTTCCAGCACTAACGGGATCTGATGGTTCCTAATTTGTAAGTCTGGCGGCAGTTCATCCGTAACGACAACATTTACCGGCCCGGTGGCCGTATTTTTCAGTTGTACCCGTACGGGCATTTCGTCGCTGAGTGAGAAAACCCTTGGTGTTTTCCGGCTGGCAGTCACGTGCCCGGCCACGGCAAATAACCGGTACGTGTCGTAGGCCAGGGCGGCAAACAAAGCGAGGAGACCAGTGATGGCCAGGTAGAACAGTGGTTCCCAGTAGAAACCTGCGGCGGACGCGACAATTACCCCTCCCAGGCCAATGAAAAACCGGTTCCCCAGGTAGAGATAGCGGAAGTGATCGTAGAGGGCTTTTAGTTGTTCCTGCATCAGAGAGGCAAGGTAGGTATTTTGCTGATTATGCTCCCCTGTGTGTCCACGCGCTTCAGAACAATCGCAAGCTAAGCTGGCAAAGTCTTTGCTTGTTGGCCGCATGATGGTTTTGCTATCCACTCGCTCGGCGGACGAACCAGCTCGTTCCTCGCGCTTCGGCCGATTGCTCTGCCTCCCTGATCAGCTCTTTGCGCATTTGGTGCCCCCTACCCTTTACCGTAAATTTTGCTCTTCGCCAAGCCCCACTTATTCAGCCGGTGTACCAGGCTTACGCGCAACACGCCCAGGCCATACTTGGAACTCCGCATAAAATTAATGGAACTGGCCTCATCAAAGTATTTGGTGGGGCAGGTGACTTCCGCAATGTCAAAGCCGTGGTAAATGATCTGGCTCAGCATTTCATTGTCGAATACGAAGTCGTCATCGTTCGCATTAAAATCGATGGCCTCCAGTACCTCGCGGCTGAATGCCCGGTAGCCGGTATGGTATTCGCTGAGCTTGTAGTTGACCAGGAAGTTCTGCGTAGCGGTCAGGAACCGATTGGCCACGTATTTGTACAGCGGCATGC
>JAUIIF010000729.1 GCA_030431945.1 Bacteroidia bacterium
TGCTCACTTTTGCGGCCATCGGCGGCCCACTGGCCGTTTCGTATACCGCCTTTGTCTACAAGACGTTCTGGGGCAAAGTCAAGCTGGACGAACACAGTTACTGACGGGCAGAAATTCGCAAGAAGGTAAAATTCGTCAGCCTGCGTCATGCCGGGGCTCCTTCCTGCCAATAAAAGCCGCGCAGCGGCTTGCTTTTGCTCCGGGCTATTACGTAGTCATTGTCGAATGGTGGTTTACGACCAACTCCCCCGGCGGGCGAACGAGCTCGTGCCTCGCGTTGCGGCCGGCGAGCGAGTTGGCGAGTGTTACTCAACTAAGCGGTGTTGGCTGGCCTTGCTCATCCACCTGCCTTGCACCCGCGTCCGCGCCCAAAATCCATTCTTTCTTTTGCTTTCATCCCCGCCGCGTCTACCTTTCACCGTACGCTTCCGTCCCCCATCCGCCCCCTGCCCTTTTTTCCTCCATCATATTTGACATCTTTTGCGTTTCTCATTGCACATGTCCTTTTCATTTACGTTGTTACAGACGTTTAACCAACCAAGCAAAGCAAAAAGCACATGAGTAAGGCCTACAGTCGCGAACCACTATGGTACAAGGATGCTATCATTTACGAGCTGAACATTAAAGGATTTTACGACAGCAACGGAGACGGTATCGGGGACTTTGCGGGCCTGGAGCAGAAGCTTGATTATCTGGAAGAACTCGGCATCACGGCCATCTGGCTGCTGCCTTTTTACCCCAGCCCGCTGCGGGATGACGGATATGATATTCAGGATTACTATACCGTAAGCCAGGCCTACGGCAACGTTGATGATTTCAAGCGGTTCCTGGATGCTGCGCATCAACGCGGCCTGAAGGTCATCACTGAATTGGTCATCAACCATACCTCTGACCAGCACCCGTGGTTTCAGCGCGCGCGCCGCGCGCCGGTCGGCTCTAAGGAACGGGATTATTACGTCTGGTCTGACACCGATGAAAAGTGGCCCGACGTACGGATTATTTTTACCGACACCGAAACCAGTAACTGGACCTGGGACCCCGTGGCCAAACAGTTCTACTGGCACCGCTTCTTCAGCCACCAGCCGGACCTCAACTACGACAGTCCGGACGTACAGCGGGAAATTATCGACATCCTGGATTACTGGATGAATATGGGCATTGATGGCTTCCGCCTCGATGCCATCCCCTACCTCTTCGAGCGGGAAGGCACCAACGGCGAAAACCTGCCCGAGACCCATGAGTACCTCAAAAAGCTGCGCAAGCACGTAGACGATAATTACGACAACGTCCTCTTCCTGGCCGAAGCCAATATGTGGCCGGAAGACAGTGCCAGTTACTTCGGCGATGGGGACGAGTGCCACATGAATTATCACTTTCCGTTGATGCCGCGGATGTACATGAGTGTGAAACTGGAAGACCGGCACCCGATTACGGATATTTTCGACCAGACCCCGGAAATCCCCGAAAACTGCCAGTGGGCCACCTTCCTGCGCAACCACGACGAGCTGACCCTGGAAATGGTGACCGAGGAGGAGCGGGACTTCATGAACAACGTCTACGCCAAGGACAAGACGGCCCGGATTAACGTCGGTATCCGCCGTCGTCTGGCCCCCCTGATGGACAATGATTTTGATAAGATCAAGCTCCTGAACGTGCTGCTGATGAGCTTACCGGGCACCCCGGTACTTTATTACGGTGATGAGATCGGGATGGGAGACAACTACTACCTGAAAGACCGGGATGGCGTACGGACCCCCATGCAGTGGGACAACAACGAGAACGCCGGCTTTAGTGAAGCCAATCCGCACAGCCTCTACCTCCCCGTCATCCGGGATACGGAATACAGCTACCGCTGGGTCAACGTGAAGCGGCAGGCCCTGAACCCCAACAGCCTGCTGAACTGGACGAAGCGCCTGCTCGCCAAGCGGAAAACCTTTCAGGTTTTCGGGCGGGGCACCATCAAGTGGATCAAGCCGGAGAACGGGCGCATTCTGGCCTTCGTCCGGGAGTACGATGAAGAAAAAGTAATCGTAGTAGTCAACCTGAGCCGGCACCCGCAATCGGCCCAGCTGGACCTGACGGAGTACGAAGGGGCCAAGGTGCAGGAAGCCTTTGGCCGGACCTACTTCAACGACATTGGCCGCGATCTCTACCAGATCACCCTTTCGGGCCATGGTTACTACTGGTTACAGCTGGAATCCACCACCCGGGGCGGCGAAGACCGGCGCAACCTGAAGACCTCCTTACTCGCTACCGATGCACTGGAAAACCTGTTTTCCAAAAAGAACCTGCGCACCCTTGAGAAGACGATCCTCCCGGCGTACCTCCGGGCCGTCAGCTGGATGGGGGCCCGTGCCCAGCAGCTGGAGC
>JAUIIF010000063.1 GCA_030431945.1 Bacteroidia bacterium
TTGCGAGTTGCGGGTTGCGGGTTGCGCGAACAGATTACAGCATTAAAGACCAAATTTTAAGAGCATGGTTTCCATCATCATGGGGTCCGACAGCGACCTCCCCGTTATGCGCGCTGCGGCGGAAATTCTGATGGATTTCGGTATTGAAATCGAAGTAACGGTGGTTTCCGCCCACCGCACGCCGGACCGTTTGTACGAGTATGCCAAAGCGGCGGCCGGGCGCGGAGTACGCGTCGTCATTGCCGGCGCCGGAGGCGCCGCCCATTTGCCGGGTATGGTGGCCAGCCTGACGCCGCTGCCGGTCATCGGCGTGCCCATTAAAAGTAGCAACAGCATTGATGGCTGGGATTCGGTGCTCTCCATTCTGCAAATGCCGGGAGGCATTCCCGTGGCCACCGTTGCGCTGAACGGTGCTAAGAATGCCGGTTTGCTGGCCGCCCGCATTCTCGGTGCTCAGGACGCGAGCATCCGCCAGCAAATGGCGGCTTATCAGGAACTCCTGCGCAGCCAGGTGCAGGCGAAGTACGAGCGGCTGGAGCGGGACGGCTGGCAGGAGTAGGCGCGGCCGCCGGTGCCAGGGGAAGTTCTCAGGGAGCAGGCGAGCGGCCTGCCGGCTGCACCGGTTTTCCGGAGAAGTCATCTGAGGCCGCCGGCAACGGGCTTACCCTCCCTGCGGGATCAGGGTGAATGCTACGCGCCGGTTCAATTCCCTGCCTACGGCAGTACCGTTGTCCGCCCGGGGGCGCGCAGCGCCCCGGCCGATGATCTTGATCCGGTCGGCAGCAATTCCCCGGGAGACGAGGTAGCCACGGCACGCCAGGGCCCTTAATTCGCTCAGTCGTTGATTGTTTTCCTCCGTTCCGTTATCATCCGTGTGTCCTTCAATGACCAGTTGGAACCCGGGGTTGGATTGGAGCAGGTCGTAGACGTCGTCGAGGGCCGTAAGACTTTCCGGAAGGAGCTTGTCCAGGCGGGAGTCAAAACGTATCCGGTTCGTGGCGCGGGCTAAGCGGTCCTGCATTGCGGGCGTGACCTCCGGGCAGCCCCGGTTTTTCCCGGGTACCTCCGGGCACTCGTCATCGGGGTCTTCAAATCCGTCATTGTCCGTATCCGGGCAGCCGGTATACAGGCTGCCGGGGGTGTTGGGGCACTGGTCGATATCGTCGGGTACCCCGTCGTTGTCAAGATCCGGGCAGCCCTTAAGTCTTTTTTTGCCGGGGTCGTAGGGGCACTGATCCTGGTCGTCAGGCACGCCGTCTTCATCCTCATCCGGGCACCCTTGGGCTGTCGCCCTTCCTGTTTGTTGCGGGCAGGCATCCACTTCATCGGCCACACCGTCACGATCTGCATCCTGACAGCAATTGTCGGAAGCAGGTCCGGGGATATTCGGACATTGGTCTCTGCCATCCGGTATCCGGTCACCGTCACGGTCCGCCTGCCCGAACCGGTAGGTATAGCCGACGCCGGCGACGGCGTGGTCCCGAAATTCCTTTTCCGCTATTTTGTAGGCTACCTGCACGGAGCACCACATATCCTTGCCCAGGTTGAAATCCAGGCCAACGGCCAGGGGGACGTGCCGGAAGGGTTTACTGTCACTCTCTGCGGTGATGCCGTACCCTCCCTGCAGGTAAGGCGAGAGCCCCCTTTCCGTACCAAAGGGGGTAACGCGAAGTAGTAGTTCCGCCGCCGCAAAGCGGTGGTTGACGAAATCTCCGACGTCCACGTTGCCAAAGCGTAACGGCAGGACCAGCCCAAGTTCCCTGCGCAGTTGCCGGCGAAGACCGAGCTCGATCGCGTAGCTCTTTTGCAAGTCCGTCAGTTCGGGATTCGCAATTTCGTGGTCAATCATCAACAGCTTTGCGGAGAGGGCCGTGAACGGCCCCGGATTATTTACCTGTGCCTGCAGCAGCGAACTGCACAGCAGAAGCAGGCCATAGGATAGCAGAAAGCGCATAGGGTGGTTTTTGGAATTCAGCGGGAGGTGTCAGGAAAAAAACGCAGGGTAAAGTTCGCGGTCGTGCTGCGATAACAGGAAGTGGGTTAAAGATAATCAGATCAGCCCGGCTTGGCCGGTGCCCTGGAGCTGATGCAGGGGGATCGCAAGTTCACGCTTCTCCGTTATGTTCCTGGTTGGTCATCCTGGTGTTTACTGCCGGGGCACCAGGCTAAACTCCACCCGGCGGTTGAGGCGGCGGCCGGCGGCCGTTGAGTTGTCTCCGACCGGCCGGGTTTCGCCATAGCCGGCGCTGCTGATCCGGCTGGCGGAGATACCGGTGGCAATAATGAAACGCCGGCAGGCGTTGGCCCTTGCTTCGCTCAGGGCCAGGTTAGTGACGTCCGAGCCCGTATCATCCGTATGGCCGCTGATGGCCAGGTCATAATCCCGGTATTCCCGCATGATCCCGCCAACTTCGGAAAGAATGATGTAGCTGGGCTCCATCAGTTTGGCGGACCCCGTCTCGAAACGCACCGCCCGGGCGGCGTAGTCCAGTTGCGCTTTGACTTCCGGCTTTATTTCCGGGCACCCTTCCGGGCCCGGCCCTGCCTGCGTCGGGCAACGATCGTCTCCATCGCCGATACCATCTCCGTCGGTATCCGGACAACCGTTGTAATCGCCGGCCAGTTCCGGGCACTTGTCGTCCCGGTCGCTTACGCCATCCTTGTCTGCATCCGGGCAGCCGTTGGGCGCAGCTCCTTCCTGGTCAGGGCATTGATCTTCCTGGTCACTGAAACCGTCACCGTCCCGGTCCGGGCAGCCGTTGGTGGTGGGGTTGCCGGCGAGTTCGGGGCAGCGGTCTTCGCCGTCGGGTACCATGTCTCCATCGGCGTCCGGGCATCCCATCAGGGCTGCCGTACCGGCAGCATCCGGGCACTTGTCTTCGTCGTCGTTGATGCCGTCATCGTCCCGGTCCGGGCAGCCACGGTGCTTGGCGTCGCCGGCCAGCTCGGGGCAGTCGTCATCGTTATCGGGGACCCCGTCCTGGTCAGTATCCGGGCACCCCCCCAGATTGGCCGAACCCGCTAGGGTAGGGCAGCGATCGTCGGCGTCGGTGATGCCATCCATATCAGTATCGGGGCAGCCGCCCGTACCGGCCGGTCCGGGGGTTTCCGGACAGCGGTCATCGCGATTTACGATGCCGTCCCGGTCAGAATCAATGCTGCTGAAGCGGTAGACGTAGCCCAGGCCGGCCATCACGTTATCCCGCAAATCCTGGTCGGACATCCGGTACTCTCCCTGTACGTTGAACCAGGAATTTTTATCGAGCCGGAAGTTGATGCCGAAGCCCAGCGGGATTTGATGGTTCGCATCGTCAAACCGTTCGGAAACGATCCCGTATCCGGCGTGCAGGTAAGGGGAAATTTTGCCGTTGGTACCCACAGGGTACAACTGCCCTAAAATGTCGATGCCGGAAACGGGAATGTTATTGAGTTCCCCGACGTCAATAACCCCCACTTTGATCGGAACAGCGACGCCGAATAGCTTGCCAAACTGCCGCCGGAAACCCAGTTCCAGGGCGTAAGTCTGTGACAAGCCGCTCAGCGTTTCGTTCGGCAGGTTATGGTCGATGGCCAGTATCCTGGCCGAAAGGGCATTGTAAGACTGCAGGCTATTTACCTGCCCTGTTAGGGTGCAAATGCCCAGCAGCACCAGTAGGCTGCTGATAATAACTCGTTTCATGGGATGCGCTTCTGACTGGGGATTATCTAACTTTCGCTCAAATATAGGAATATTTGTCAATAGTTACGGATCGGCAGCTTTGGAGCGGTGAAGGGTGGTAAGTGTCAAGTTATCGGTATGGCTCTGCCCTGGTGGTTGTTCTTTTTTCTGCACCTGCGTGCGCGCCCGTTAGTGGCCTGTTGGCACGGGCGGATTTCTCTGGGGCATTGCCCAGGCAACGATCTAAACAAAAAACGGCGCTTATTCTTCCTCCGCAGTCACCATCAACTCTTCGGGGTTGCCGACCGAGCTCTCCGGCAGGGCAAAATCTTTGGGTTGGGGCAGGTCTTCAATACTCTTGATCCCGAAATAATCCATGAACCGGTCGGTAACCGAATAGAGCAGGGGCTTGCCGATGCTATCGGCCCGGCCCGAAATGGTAATGAGCTCTTTTTCCAGCAATTTCTGGATAGCGTAATCACAGGACACGCCCCGGATCTTCTCAAGTTCGGATTTGATCACGGGTTGCTTGTAAGCGATAATGCTGAGGGTTTCCAGCGCGGAGCGGCTGAGCTTTTTATTGCTCTGCAGGCGCAGGTGCGTACCAATTGTCTCGTGGTAAGCCCCTTTACTCATGAACTGATAGCCACCGGCCACTTCAATAATTTCGAAACTGTGGATTTCCTGATCGTAGCGCTGCCGTAACTGATCAATGGCTTCCAGCATGACCTTCTGGGCAAAGCGGACACCGAAATTCTCCAGCAGCACATTCTGGAGTTCTTCCAGGGAGACGGGCGTGGGCGCGGCAAAGATGAGCGCCTCAATGTGTTGGGGGAGATATTCCATGGCGGCGCGAAGATAATCAGTTACCTATATACTTAAGGTACTGTTCCAGCCGCCAATCAGGCTAATCGCAAAGTCGCTCGTCGGCCTGCGTCGTGGGGATGGGGGGGCGTAAGCTAACGCGAGGAGCTGATTCGTCCGCCGAGAGACGGGTTCGTAAACCCTCGGCAAAGCCTCCTCCCGGCGGACCAATCAAGTCGTTCCTCCTGCTTCGGCCGACGAGCGCAGCCTCGGCTGAGCAAAATGGCTTTTAGCCGATGATGCGCTTTTTCATGGCGTCGAATTCTTCTTCCGTAATGATGTTTTGCGCTTTCATCTCCGCCAGTTCCTTAATCTTACGGATCGCATCGTCATCCATCAGCGCAGCGGCCGCTTCTTCCTTCGCCGGGGCAGCTTCTGCGGCAGCGGTAGCTTTCTTAGCGGCCTTCTTGCTGATTTTCTTTGCTTTCGAAGGGGCAGGATCTTCTATCTGCACCTGAACGGCTGCTGCGGGCTGCGGCGCTTCCGGTTCGGCAACTTCCGCTTCTTCTTTCCATTCCTTTGCCACCTTTTTTCCTTTCTCGAACTTTTCCCGGTAAAGCTTCTTCAGCCGGTCCGTATCAAAGTCAAGGAACGTGCCACCGTTGGCAAAATGTTTTTTGAAAACCTCCCCGAGGGCGTAAGTACTGGCACCGTTAATGGCTGCGGTGGTAAGGCCGCCGACGACGCTTCCCACGACCGGGATCACTTTGATGAGGCTGCGCGCACCGGCGCGGGCCATGGTGCTGGTGGTAAGGGCTGAGACGATTGCTTTCCCCTGGGTTTCGGCGAAGTCGATATCATAAACCCGGCAGAGTTGCCGGATCATATCAAGTTGCAGGGCGGATACCGCAAAAACATCCGCAATTGGCAGCGGAATGATGTAGCTGGCACCCATGCTCCAGATAACGTGATTACGGATCACGGTTTCTGCGTGCTGGTTCTGATGTTTATTGCCTTTGGGACTCATAAAGGAATCTTTGAGTTTCTTCGTTGCGAGGTCTTGAATTTTCTTGCGCATGCTGAAGTAACGTGTTTAGGGAGCTTTAAGTTAGGGGCGCGGCCGCTGGTGCAGGGTGATGATCGACGAAAGGCAAGGATTTATAGACGGTCGTTCTTCCTGCCTGACGGCCAGGCCGGCACCGCCATCATAACGGCGCCCGCTGGGGCGGGAGGCAGGTTCCCCGCCATCCGGGCTGCAATTGATTCGCCGAGAATTCCCGTTGTCCGTGCTGTAATCTGCATAGTAAATGGCCCGAAAGACCGGAAATGTCAGGATTTTACCTACTGTTCCACCAATCAAAACCATTCTTGCATCTACCGGATGCTAGAAATGTTTTATACTTGCACAAATTAACAGCTTCAGATGCGCACACTATTCAGTCTACTCTTCCTGGTTCTGGCCTTCGTGCTGGCCTTCCTTCTTTATAAAAGTATCGAAGAACCGATTGCTTTTAACGCAGAACGTACCGTCCGTACCGACGCTGTTTCCAGCAAGCTGGAAATGATCCGCTCTGCGCAAGAGCTTTACCGTGATATTACCGGCGAGTACGCTCCTCGTTTCGATACCCTCAAGCAAGTACTGACTGAGGGCCGGCTCATGTCCATCCGCGTAGTGGGAGACCCCGATGACCCTAACTTCACGGGAGAGATTTCTTACGATACTACCTACATCGCCGCCCGTGATACGATTGATGGTCTTGGAATCGTGCTGGATGACCTGGAGGTCGTTCCTTACACCGATGGTAAAGTCAATTTTGATATTGATGCCAAGACCATCGAGTACCAATCCACCAACGTACCCGTTGTGCAGGTGGGGGTTCGGCAAAAGGAATTTATGGGCCAGTACGCTGACGCCAAGTACCAGCGTTATGATCAGACTTATGACCCCAGCAAGCCGATCAAGTTCGGTGATTTGACGAAGCCAACCCTGGCCGGCTCTTGGCAATAAGCAATTACGATATAACGGCCGCGGCCTACCGAAAGGAAGGCGCGCATGACTACGAACTGTCCATCCTTACGGGGATGGACAGTTTTGCGTATATCATTCGTGATCGTACGCACAACCAACTGCTGGCTTACCGGTCGCAGACACTCTCCGCGGCAGAGCAGGAGGACTGGCCGGAAACCCTGGATCGTATGGTGCGGGCGGATGAAAAACTTCGCTCCGTTCGCTACGGCAACTGTATCCTGGGTTGGGAAAGCGAACGGCTTACCCTCGTGCCAACGGCACTTTACGATGGCGGCCACCCAAGGGCTTATCTGGAGCAACTCACGCTGATCGGCCTGGAGGACGAAGTACGGACCGAACGTTTTCAGGAGCTTGGCGGGGAGCTGATCTTTGCCGCGCCGGAGGCGCGGCTGGCGGCCGCTGAGCGCAGGCTGCAGCCCCTGCGTACCCATCATCTGGCTGGCGGCTTGCTGTCCGCCTGGTCCGCACGCTCGCGCCGTATCGGGCACCAGGCAGTCTCCTGTGCCGTACGTGGCGGCCAGCTTTTTACGGCTGCCCACCGCAATGGCCACCTTCTTTTTTTTAATACCTTCTCTTTCACCAACTCCCAGGATGCCCTCTATTACCTGTTGCTCGCTTTTCAGCAAACGGGGTGGAGCCCCGGCCGGGTACCGCTCTATCTCTGTGGAGAAATTACGGAGCACAGCGAGTTGTACCGCCAGTTTTACCGGTACGTAGAGGATATTCGCTTTTGTGCGTACCCGACACCGCCGGCAGCGCCGCCGGAACTGGCGGGCCTGCCCGGGCATCTTTATTTCGATTTGTTGTGTTTAGGATAGGCAGTGCCAGGGCCGTAAGGAGGGCGTCTTTCCCGTTGATCGCCGGTTAGCAGCCAGGAAGTCATCCCCTCCTGACCATCCAACCAACCATCCATCAGAACACCAGCATTATGCGCATCATCTCCGGGAAATTTAAGGGCCGCCGTTTTAATCCGCCCGCCGATAACTGGCCGACCCGGCCAACTACCGATTATGCCAAGGAAGGCCTGTTCAATGTATTGTACAATAACTGGCTGGATTTTGAAGATACGCGTTTCCTCGACCTCTTTGGCGGCACGGGGAGCCACGATTACGAATTCATCAGCCGGGGTTGTACCGACGTTACCTACGTGGATAAGCACGGACCGGCCGTTAAGTTTGTGGAACGCACCATCAAAACCCTCGGGGTGGAAGATTGTATCAACATTTTCCGGATGGACGTCTTCCAGTTCCTTAAGCGCCCGGTACAAGAGCCCTACGACTACATCTTTGCCGGCCCTCCTTATCCGTTGCCGAACATCCCGGAATTGCCGGACCTGATTTTTGGTGCGGGGCTGCTGGCCCCGAAAGGGTTGCTGGTCGTGGAGACAAACCCTCACCATGACTTCAGCCAGGACCCGCGCTGTGTGGAAAAACGCAATTACGGAAAAACCATTTTCTGGTTTTTTCAGCACGTAACGGAAGAAGAATAGCTGATGGCCGGCGCAGGTGGCTCCGGACGCGGGGTGCCTGCGGAAACTTCCTGCCTGGCCGGTCCCACCATCCCCCTGCACCTGCGGCCGCGCCTACTTCCCCAGGAAACGAAAATTGTCCTGGCCGAGAACAAACACCTGGCCCTGCCGACCGGTTAGGGTAGGCATAAACGCACTGCACCTATGGCTTTTTTCGGACACATTGTCAAAACCTTTCTGGAGACCAAACACAACTTGTTACCCCAGGAGCCGGCAGATCCCGCTACCGCGCAGGAAGAACAACTGCGGACACTGCTGAAGACAGCTCAGGACACCGCATTTGGTAAATATTACGATTTCGCCAGTCTGCTGGAAGCAGAAGACGTGCGGAAAGCCTACGCAGCAAGAGTGCCGCTTCATGACTACAACGAGATGAACGAGCGCTGGTGGCGGCAGCAGCGTCGGTTCCCGGACATCACCTGGCCGGGTAAACCAGCTTTTTACGCCCTGAGCAGCGGAACGACCGGGAAGAAGAGTAAGCGAATTCCCGTTACTCCGGAAATGTTGGAGTGTACCCAACGGGTAGGCCGGGCCCAGGCCGAAAGCCTGGCTAATTTTGACCTCCCTGCCGCCTTGTTCGAGAAAGACATTCTGATGCTCACCAGTTCTGCAGACCTGGAGGAAAACGACGAAGGGGCGCTGGAGGGAGAAATCAGTGGCATCAACATCAGTAATTTACCGTCCTTCATGGAGGGGTATTACAAGCCGGGAATTGAAATCGCCAAGATACCCGACTGGGATACCCGGGTACAAAGGATAGCGGAAGAGGCTCCAAACTGGGACGTGGCGGCCCTGGCGGGAATTCCGAGCTGGATGGTCATGATGCTCCGCAAGGTGATCGAGGTGAATAACCTGAAAAATATTCATGAAATCTGGCCAAACCTGGCCGTATTCACTACGGGAGGGGTTGCCTTTGAACCTTACCGCAAAAGCTTCGAGGCGTTACTGGAACGACCGATCATCATTATGGACACTTATCTGGCCAGTGAAGGCTTCTACGCCTTCAACGCCCGGCCGGATACCATGTCGATGCAAATGGCCCTGGACCACGGGCTTTATTTTGAATTTGTCCCCCACGACGAAAATGGCTTTGATGCCACCGGTGCGATCCTTGATAACCCGGAGGTAGTGGATTTTCGTGAGGTCCGGGAAAACAAAGATTATGCCCTGATCGCCTCTACTCCTGCAGGGGCGTGGCGCTACATGATTGGTGATACCATTAAATTTACGGATAAGGAGAAAATGGAGGTGGTGATTACCGGGCGGACCAAGTACTGGCTCAACGTCGTCGGCTCCCAACTCTCCGAAGAGAAACTGAACGCAGCCATCCAGCACTTAAATGAGGCGACCCAGGCACAGGTCAAAGAATTTACGGTAGGCGCAGTGCCCACGGAGGATGGGGAGGATTACTACCACCAGTGGGTAATTGGTCTGGAAAATGGAACGTTGAGCGGGGACAAAGCCAGTGAGCTACTGGACAGTCACCTGCAGGAAGCCAATAAAAATTATGCAGTGGCCCGCAGAAAGGCGCTGAAGGGAGTGAAGGTAGAAGTAGTACCGGCCGATGAACTCTACGCTTTTCTGGAGCGGAAGAAAAAGAAAGGTGGGCAAATCAAATTCCCCAAAGTGATGACGGGCGAACAGCTGGAAGAACTGCTCACCTGGTTGCGGAAATAAGGGCATGGCAGTGGCGGGTATCCGTACCGTAAGCCACCATCCCGGTAGCAAGGGAGGCGGTAACTATGCTGTTGTTTGCCAAACTTACCAGCTTACCCGCAAAATATCCTCCTAAAAACCCGTTTCAGACCAGCTTTTTTATGGAACTTTGCGTGAATTAGCCAGTGCGCTTTGCTTGGGTATAAAACCAAGCTGCTCTTTGGCTGTTAGCTAAGCTTTTACGCGGGCCGCTTAATTTTTTCGGTCGCGCGCTGACCATACGATCATCATGAGTAATTTCTCCCATCTCGCTAATGCTCATCCCAGCTACATCGAGAATTTATACGAACAGTTCACCAAGGATGCTGCGTCTGTGGACCAGAGTTGGCGTGATTTCTTTCTGGGCTTCGATTACGCCCAGGACAACGGCAACGGGGCCATCGTCGCGAACGGGGCCGCGCTGCCCGTAGCGGAAGATGGAGCGGTTGACTGGGAGCACGTACAAAAAGAGCTGCGGGTCTTTGCCCTGATCAAAGCTTACCGGGTACGTGGACACATGGATGCTTCCATCGACCCCATCAACGAATTTGATGATCCGGACGCACTGCTGGAACTGGCCCGGTTTGACCTGACGGAGGCAGACCTGGACGTTACCTTCAAGGCCGCTCAGCAACTTTTTCTGCCCCCAAGTACCCTGCGGGAAATAACGGCTCACTTACGTAAGGTTTACCTGGGCAGCATTGGCTTTGAATTCGACCACATTTTCCTGCGGGAAAAACGCCGGTGGCTACGGACCCGGATTGAAAAGCACGAGCCGGAAAATGCCTACGGACTTTCGGCGGAGGATAAACAGCACATTCTCTCCCGGCTTAACGATGCCGTTGGGTTTGAGGATTTTCTGAAAGTAAAGTATCCCGCCCAGAAGCGCTTTGGTCTGGAAGGTGGTGAAGGTGCCATTGTTGGTCTGGATGGTATCATCAACCAGGCGGCGGAGCAGGGCGTCCAGGAAGTAGTGATTGGTATGGCCCACCGGGGCCGCCTCAACGTTCTGGCCAATATCATGGGAAAGAGCTACGAAAGCATTTTCCAGGAGTTCGAAGGGGTAACGCCAAAGGATATCAAAGGCGATGGCGATGTTAAGTACCACATGGGCTTCAGCAGCATCATTGCTACCCGTGACCAAAAAGAGGTGAACGTCAAGCTGGCACCGAACCCCAGCCACCTGGAGGCCGTAGGCCCGGTTGTGGAAGGTTTTGCACGGGCTAAGGCCGATATGCTTTACGCTAACGATTACGACCGTATTCTGCCCATCCTTATTCACGGAGATGCCGCCGTGGCCGGCCAGGGCGTGGTCTTCGAAACAGCGCAGATGAGTGAACTGGATGCCTACACCACCGGTGGCACCATTCACTTTATCATTAATAACCAGATTGGTTTTACGACCGATCAGAAGGATGCACGTACCAGCATCTACAGCAGTGGTGTTGCTTCGGTAACGCAGTCGCCGGTATTTCACGTTAACGGCGACGATCCGGAAGCAGTACTTTTTGTCGCCCGCCTGGCCGTCCAGTACCGAAATGAATTCAATTCGGATGTTTACATCGACATGCTCTGTTACCGTAAGCACGGGCACAACGAAGGCGACGATCCGGGCTACACCCAGCCCGGGATGTACCAGAAGGTGAAAAAACATCAGGACGTCCGGAAACTCTACATCCAGCAGCTGGCCAAGCGCGGAGATATTGATGAAAAAGTAGCCAAGAAGCTGATCAAGGATTTCAAAGACCGGCTGCAGGGCATCCATACCGACGTAAAGAACAAAGACATTCCCTACCGCTACCAGCCGCCGGAAGAAGCCTGGCGTGCCCTGGAAAGTGATCACTGGGAAGAACGGTTTTTCGCCGAGTCTCCGGAAACCGGGGTGGCGGAAGATACAATTAAGGGCATCCTTAAGCACCTGACGACCCTGCCGCAAGATTTTGATCCGGTAAAAAAAGTTAACCGCCTCTATGACGGTTACCAGAAGGCGATCGAAACCAACCAGCTGGACTGGGCACTGGGCGAACTGACGGCCTACGCCACGTTGTTGTTGGAAGGGCACAATGTCCGGATGACCGGACAGGATGTCCGCCGGGGAACCTTCAGCCACCGCCACGCCGTGTTGATTAGTGAGGACGGAAAGCAGACACTTAATCGCCTCGACGGCCTCAGCAAGGACCAGGGCAAGTTGCACATCTACAACTCCCTCCTGTCGGAGTTCGCAGTACTCGGCTTCGAGTACGGGTACGCCACTGCCAGCCCGGATAACCTGGTGATCTGGGAAGCACAATTCGGAGATTTCGCCAATGGTGCCATGACTATTTTTGACCAGTTTGTTTCCAGCGGGGAAAGCAAATGGTCACGGATGAACGGCCTGACAGTCCTGCTGCCCCACGGTTACGAAGGCCAGGGACCGGAGCACTCCAGTGCCCGCCTGGAACGCTTTCTGCAGCTTTGCGCAGAGTACAACATGATCGTGACCAACGTCACGATGCCGGCAAACTTTTTTCACCTGCTGCGTCGTCAGCTGGCGTGGGACTTCCGTAAGCCGCTCATTCAAATGAGCCCCAAAAGTGGTCTGCGTCACCCCATGGCCGTCAGTCCGGTAGAAGACTTTGGCAGCGGTACCCGCTTCCAGGAAATTCTGGATGACCCGACGGTTTCCGCCCGCGGCAATAAGAAGGTGAAGCGCCTGCTGCTCTGTTCCGGAAAGGTCTATTTTGACCTGGCGCAGCATAAAGAAAAGAACCAGCGGGACGATGTGGCCATCGTGCGGCTGGAACAACTTTTCCCTCTGCCGACGGCGCAGATCAATAAGATCCTGAAGCGGTACAGCGAGGCAGAAGTGCTGTGGGTACAGGAAGAAAGCCGTAATGCCGGCGCCTGGAGCTACGTCAGTGAACACTTCCTGTACAACGAAGCGATTGGCCTGAAGCTGAAGTACGTGGGCCGGCCGGCAACGGCATCTCCGGCTACGGGCTACAAGAAGGTGCACGTGAAGGAGCAGCAGGACCTGGTGGAGAAAGCCTTCGCGTAAAGACAAGTACGCGCTCTTTTTTTATTGCTA
>JAUIIF010000064.1 GCA_030431945.1 Bacteroidia bacterium
CGACCTTCCACGTCTCCATCAGTCATACCGTAAATTATGCCGCCGCTATTGCCCACCCAAACCCCTGCGGAATTGACGTACAGAGGATAGTACCCAGTATCCGGAAAATGGCGCATAAGTTCGTCGGGCCCGGAGAACAATTACAAATTACGCCAGCGTTCGAGCTCCTGCAGCTTCACCTGATCTGGTCGGCAAAGGAAGCCATGTACAAAGCCTTCGGCCGGCGTAAGCTCGACTTCAAAAAACATCTCTTCGTTGATTTTGGTCCCTTCACCGCTGCCACCAGCTCCGGAACGGCCTACCTGAAAAAAGACGCCGTCGAGATGCTTTTCGACCTCCGCTTTCAACTCTTTGACGACTTTGTCCTGGTAGGCTGCGTGGAACGCGTACCCCTGGTCGTGCCCCCCGGGTAACTTTATTTTCGCTTACGTAACTTGTCCTGACGAATTAAGTACCCTTCACGCCCTTGACAACCTAATGTTTCCCAACCTACCGATTTCCCCACTTGACCGACAAAAAAAAGACCTACTGGTTTTAGCCAGGGAGGAGTTTTTATTGCTCACCCTGATTTTACTCAACGGGGAACAAAGTGACCCCTATGAATTGGAGCATATCCTGAAAATAGCGACCAAGAAGGCGCCCTCCATCGGGCATTGGAAAAGGGGCGTCGTGGAAGCCTTGCTCAAAAAGCTGGAGTCTAAAGATTTCATCAGGACGCCGTACCGTAAAATCATTGTACGGCCGCAGTGGCGCCTGCCCCTGTTTTTCGCCGCCGACAACCTGCGCCGGGAAGAGCTGACAGCCCTCATCAACAGCGTGATTCGCATCAGGAATTTCCCGAATGACGGAAGCCAGGGACACCATTGGCACATTCGTTACGAAGACATCCAGACCCGCATCCTCCACAAAATCTTACTGGACCAGGAGCGGGACTTTCAGCGACTCTTCGCTACCCTCAACAGTAACCGCCGCTACTACGAAACCTATCAGGCACAGGCCCTGGAAGAGATAGAGGGCCTTATTGCGACAATTGACCCGGAGTTCTGGCAGCGACGCTCCGCCTTTTTTCGTTGGTTACACTTCAACCAGCAGCAGTTCAATTACGGGCAGTGGGATATGGATACCCCGGCCCGGCTGTTACCCATCCTTCAGCAACTCAGCGGGAACGAGGATTTTGAGGATTACGCAGAGGATACCAGATCTATCGTTCTGCTGGGCTTTCACTTTTTTCAGGACTTTCCGGAGGCCCTCAGTTTTGACCCCGGCCTGCAGGGTATTGTACACCTCACCAAGGGGGAGCCAGCGGCGGCGGATCAGGCCTTCGCCAGTTTGCCGCCGGTCGAGGAGGAAGCCACTATAGTTGATGTCATCGTCCTGGCCAGGGCTTTTGGTGCCGGGCAGTTGACGCCGGCCCAGCTGCTTAAACGCTCCCAGCAATTCAGGGCCAGTGCTTATCCGGCGCTGATCAATTGTTTTCTGGCTTACGTGCGGGTCGTTACCGGAAAAACCGAGGAAGGGGAATTATTACTGGAACAGCAATTGAAAAAAGGGCTGGCTCATCCGCTGGAATGGATGGTCGGTCTGTGGTGTGTTGCCTGGGTAGGGTTTAAACCCCGGCAGGAAGTGCTGCAAAAGCTGTTCAAAGCCGTTGATGCCGGAGAGCTCACGCATATTCCCTGGGTCCATGCTGAAATCACCAATGCCCTGCTTCAGATTTTTCCCCACCACCCGCACGCCGGCCAGTGGCAGGAGGTGGCGCGAACGCAGGTGCCGGGCAAGACCTTCCTGCTGAGTCTGTTGCCCGTTAAAGCCCCCTGGGAATATGCACTCCGGCAACTCCGGCAAACCGGGAAGAGCGCCACGGAAGTACTGACTGAAGCACCAGGCTACCGGACCATTTGGATCGTTGACTTCAGCAACGAACAAATTTTCTGCAAGGAGCAAAAAGCGGGCGTTCGTGGTTGGAGTAAAGGGCGAAAACTGAAGTGGCACGAGCTGATCAAGCCGCAAAACCCCGCCTCGATGGACCCCGCTGATGCCCGGGCCACCTACGCCATGACGACGTTCGACGGACGGCGGCTTTCGGCTTCCATGGTGTACAATGACGACAGCCTGCGGATTGACTTTGGCCGCATGCTGCACGAAATTGCCGATCATCCCCGGATTTACCTGGACGACAAAAAACGCATCCCCATCGAACTGATCCGCTCGGAGCCCGAATTGCGCATCAGTGAAACGGCAAACGGACTGCTGCTTCAGTTCGACCCGCCGGTGGAAGCCGATGGATACGTCTGGCGTAAAGAAACCCCGACCCGCTACCGGGTCTACCACCTTACGGAACAACAGGGCAAAATTGCCTGGGCGGTGGGTACTGGTGTAGAAGTACCGGCCACCGAGCGGGAAACGGTGGAAAACCTGGTCGAGGAAATCCGCCCGACGGTAGCCGTGCAATCCACTTTCGACCTGATTAATGAAGATTTAGAGGAAATACCGGGAAGCACGCGCCCCTGCGTTCATTTGCTACCCTTCGGAGATGGTTATCAGGTGGCGATATACGTAAAACCTGTTCCGGAGGAAGCCCTTTACTTCAAACCCGGAGACGGCATGCCCCGCACCATCGTAGTCCTGGAAGATGGTCGCCATTTGTTGTTACGCAACCTACAGGAAGAAGAGAACGAAACTACTGCACTGCTGGCAGCCTGCCCCACCCTGCAGCGTATCGCCGGCAGCCACTTCGAATACGTAATTGAAGACACGCAGACGGCCCTGCGGATTCTACTCGAACTGCGGCAGCTGGTCAGCGACCAGCTGATTACCATCGAACACCCGAAGGGTGAAAAATTGAAAATTGTCGGCGAAGCAGGTTCGGACAGTCTGGCCATCCGCGTAGGAAAACAAAGGGACTGGTTTGAAGTAGACGGCCAGCTGACCGTCGATGAAGACCGGGTACTGAACCTGGAGCTGCTCCTGGAACAAATGCGGGAGCGGCAGGACAATCCGTTCATTGAGCTAAAAGAAGGCGAGTTCCTGGCCATCACGGATGAGCTCCGGGACCGGGTCCTGGAAATGGAAGGCCTGTTGCACCAGAAGGGTAAAAAACTCCAGTTGCCTACCCTGGCCGCCCATGCCTTTAGCGAAGTAACCGCCCACCTCGAAGACCTCGAGGTGGACCTGGCCTGGACGGAGAGCCTCGAACGGATAAAAGCGGCGGACAAGATCCGCCCGCGGGTTCCCAAGGATTTCCGGGCGGAGCTCCGGGACTACCAGAAAGAGGGCTTTCGCTGGCTGATGCGCCTGGCCGAATGGGGTGTCGGTGGCTGCCTGGCCGACGACATGGGGCTGGGCAAAACCGTGCAGGCACTGGCCATGCTGTGTGCCCGGGCGGAGCAAGGCCCGGCCCTGGTCATTGCCCCGGCCAGCGTCACCCGCAACTGGCAGGCGGAGACGGAGCGTTTTGCCCCGGGGCTGATTCCCGTGCTGATTGCCAGTCGGCAAGACACTGCTCTTTTACCCCAACTCGGCACCGGCGACCTCGCCCTGGTCAGTTACGGCCTCCTATCCTTTATCGGCGAGGAGTTACAGGCCCTTGACTGGGCGACCATTGTCCTCGACGAAGCCCAGGCCATCAAGAACACAGCAACCAAACGGGCTAAAATCGTACAGGGCCTCAGCGGAGATTTCAAGCTGGCAACCACGGGCACCCCCATTGAAAATCACCTGGGGGAACTCTGGAGTCTTTTCCGCTTTCTGAACCCCGGACTCCTGAGCGGGAAAAACGCATTTAACGAAAAATTCAACCGCCCGATCGCCCGGGACGGCGACGAAGATCGCCGCCGCCAGCTCAAAAACCTGGTCAGGCCTTTTATCCTGCGCCGGCGAAAAGATCAGGTACTGACGGAGCTACCACCAAAAACAGAGATCCTCCTGCGGGTGGAACTGAGTGAGGAAGAACAAGCACTTTACGAAGCCCTCCGCCGCCAGGCACTAAAAGATATTGCTGCCGCCGACGAACAGCAAAAACGGTTCACCGTGCTGGCCCAGCTGACTAAGCTGCGGCAGGCCGCCTGTCATCCGCGCCTGGTGCGACCATCCTCCAGAATCGGCAGTGCCAAACTGGAGTTAGTGGGCGAAACCTTGCTGGAAATCCTGGACAACGGCCACAAAGCCCTGATTTTCTCCCAGTTCGTCAAGCACCTCAAAATTGTGGAAAACTGGGTAAAAGGCCAGGGCATTGCCTATCAGTACCTCGACGGCAGCACGCCGGGCAAAAAGCGGGAAATGGCCGTTAACGATTTTCAGGCGGGGGCAGGGGATGTCTTTCTAATCAGCCTGAAAGCCGGCGGGACCGGCCTTAACCTCACGGCCGCGGATTACGTCCTCCACCTTGACCCCTGGTGGAATCCGGCCACGGAAGATCAGGCCAGTGACCGGGCCCACCGCATCGGCCAGCAACGGCCGGTCACGGTCTACCGGTTCGTCAGCCAGGGCACGATCGAAGAACAAATCATCGCCCTGCACGCAGAAAAGCGGGACCTGGCGGATCAAATCCTGAGCGGAACGGGGAAAGCCGGAAAACTGGGCGTGGAAGAAATTCTGGCGCTGATCAAGGAGGAATAATGTCCTTTCTCTTACGCCGGGCAGTGGTTACTGAATTAATTGACGATTATTCCTGCTACGTCGAAGTGACGGGGTACGGGCGGATGCTTGCCAGTCGTTCTGCGAAAATCAAGCGGGCAGTACCAGTATTGGCCATTGGCCTGGTCGTAGCGGTTCAGTTCAGCCCCGTGGATAAGACGCGCTGCCGGATCACGTACCATACCCCTCCGGCTTCAGGGTAGCCACCAGCCTGCAGCCCGCCTCTTTACTTAAACCACCCCGCGTACTTTAAGTACGCCCCCGCAATCCGCTCAATCGTATCGGCCCGTTGGGCCGGATCCAGGTCTTTGATCTTCTTAGCGGGAATTCCGGCATAGACTGAGTTGGCCGTGCAGCGCATGCCCGCCGGTACTACCGCACCTGCCCCGATGATCACGTTTGATTCCACTACGGCATCGTCCATAACGATGGCCCCCATGCCAATCAATACCGAGTCATGGATTGTGCAGCCGTGGACGATAGCCCGGTGACCGATGCTGACGTCATGGCCGATGGTCGTCGCCGCCCGTTCGTACGTACCGTGAATAACGGCTCCATCCTGGATATTTACCCGATCACCGCAGGTGATCGCATTCACATCACCACGTACCACGGCGGTGTACCAGACGGAACAATCATCCCCCATAACTACTTCACCGATGAGCGTGGCATTTTCGGCCAAAAAGCAGTTTTTGCCGTAGGAAGGCGTAAAACCACGAACGGGTACAATGAGTGGCATGTGCAGATTTTCAGGGTGATTTTCTGATGTTGATTTCAGCGCGACCGGGCGTTTCTTCCCTTCAGGTCTGCCTCCGTGGTTGATGAGCAAGACCGGTCCATCAGGCCACCTCGTGCCCCACGGCGGCTTCCAGAATGATGAACCAGTCCTGGGTTTCCATTTCCAGCTCCAGGGCAAGTCGGGTATTGTCCAGACGGTTCGTTTTAGTGGTGCCAACCACGGGTATGGGCTGTACCGGGTGCTTGAGTAACCAGGCCAGGAGGATAACGTCTTCGCCTACGTCCCCGTACTTTTTGGCCATCGTTTTCACCACGTCCCGGAGGCGGAGCACACTGGTCCCTTCACTTTTAAAGTACTTAGCACCACCCAGTGGGCTCCAGATCATTGGCCGGATCTTGGCACGTAATAATTGATCGAAGGTTCCGTCGTAAAAACAATCGGTATGCAGGGGGTGGCACTCCACCTGGTTCGTCACCAGCTCTACGGAATCCTGTAAGAGGCTGAACTGACTGGGCGTGAAATTACTGACCCCAAAGGCGCGGGCCTTGCCGGCTTTTTCCAGGCGGCTGAACGCCTCCGCAATTTCGTCCGGGTGCATGAGTGGGCTGGGCCGGTGGACCAGCAGCAGGTCAATGTAATCTGTCCTCAGGTTAACGAGACTTCGTTCTGCACAGGCGACGATGTAGTCGGCACTCAGCTCATAGCTATGTACCCGAATGTCCGGGCGGCGGTGCGTTTCCAGCAGTATCCCACACTTCGTCACCAGTTCGATTTGGGCGCGGACGCTGGTGCCAAGTTGGGCTAATGCTTCGCCAAAAGCAGCCTCCGTAGAGTAGTGGCCGTAGATGTCTGCATGATCGAAGGTGGTAATGCCAAGGTCGAGGCAATGGCCGATAAGATTAGCCATCTGCTCCGTAGAATAATCAACCCCCCACTCTCCCCAGGTCATTACGCCGGCGACAATGCGTGAAAGGCTGGGTCCGTCCGGCGTAAGCTGTACTTTATCAATCGTTTTCATAGGAGGCAAGGTAGTTCCCGTACGTGAATCCGGCGCTAAAATTGCCGGACAAAAGGCGCTTTACGTTGGAGAATTCACTAAATACCTTTCGTGATCGGGTGCAGTTATACGATGCTGAGCACCTTGTACACCAATACAGATCGGTGATAATTTACGGCAATTAGGAATCGCTCCTTATTTTGGCCACCACAAATTACTGGAGTGCCTTTTGACTCCACCTACTTCTTTTACACCAGATTCCCTGCCTCAAGCATATGAAATACCTCCACTTTTTTGTTGCTGCGCTTTTCCTGCTTGCTGCCTATTGGCAACTTAACGATCCGGATTGGAACGAATGGGTCGCAGCCTACGGGATCGTTGCTTTTATCGCCATACGCTATTTCTTTGGCGGCCTCCGCCCCATCGTCCCCCTGTTACCCGGCCTGGTCATCTTTGGTTGGTGGACAACCTACATTCCGGATTTCGCCCAGTGGATCACTGACGGCATGCCCACCATCACCGGTTCAATGAAAGCCGAATCGCCCCACGTAGAACTTACCCGGGAATTTTTCGGATTGCTTATCTGTTGGGGGACACTGGCGGGTTACGCCTGGGCAGCCTGGCGCACGGCGAAAAAAAAACGACGGGCCAGCTAACTTAACGGTGAAGCAGGGCTTTGCAGATCAGGCGCCGCCAAGCTGGGTAAGTAGCGATAACCAGAATTGCCTTGCCAGCAGCTACTGTCTTTCCGGCCACGCCCCTTACTGCTTAAGCAGCAGGGTCCGCCCCCCGGTAAAGTTATCCTGCAGGACCTGCAGCAGGTAACTACCCCGCACAATACCCTGGACATCAATACGACCACCAGCCTCAACTTTACCCGTACGCACGATGCGGCCGCGCAGGTCAAGGAGTTGATAGCTGCCGCCCAGCCACTCAGCACCACCCTGGATAAATACCGCCTGCTCCGCGCCTGCCGGGTTGGGAAAAACAGTCATCTCCCGCAGCTGCACGGAAGAAACGCTGACGGGGGGCACTTGCGTAATGGTATTCTCAAGCACATAGATTTCGCCATTGCTGGCCACCAGGTCCAGGTCCCCGTCCCTGTTCA
This sequence comes from Bacteroidia bacterium, assembly GCA_030431945.1. GTDB lineage: Bacteria > Bacteroidota > Bacteroidia > Chitinophagales > Saprospiraceae > Neolewinella. The sequence continues at coordinate 7,480 of JAUIIF010000064.1, forward strand.
TATCCCGCGGAGCCATACTGAATACGGGTACGATGCCCAATACGTCCGACGAAGAAAAAGTTGGCGTGGCCGCTCCATCATTCGTCAATAAGCGGATACCGTCCCCACTGTTATCCCCCACCACCAGGTCATTGGCCCGGTCGCCGTTGAAGTCGCCGATGGCGACACTGCGAAAGATGTTACCCGTCACCGCGACCTGCTCCCGTACGTAAGTGCCCTCCTCCTGCAAGTAATACGCAAAACAGAAGTTGTTGCTTGCTACCACAACGATATCAGTACGATCATCACCATTCAGGTCGCCTACGGCGATGTCATCAATGGACCGCACGGTTCCGGAAGTCGCCTCGATTACGGCTTTGGTAAAGGTACCGGTGCCGTCATTCATCAGCGCCACCAATGCTTCACCAGTGAAGGTATCCGTACCAACTACTACGTCGAGATCACCATCACCATCAAGGTCTGCCACCTTGAATTCCGCGATGGAAGATCCCTGGCCGTAAAGGGTTTGCTTAGTGAATTCCGTACCGTTCACGTTCCTGTAGGCGACGATTTCGCGGTCGTTGATGTTCAGGGCAACGATGTCCGGGAAATCATCCCCATTGAGTTCGGCTGCCTGCAGGGCTACTGATCCGGGGATGGACAGAATAGTGTCCATAAGGCCTCCTCCTTCCTCCTGTAGCAGCAGCAAAAGATTAGCTTCGGCGAGGGTGGAGAAGACGAGGTCGAGGTCACCGTCATCATCGAAGTCAGCTGCGGCAGGGGTGCCAAATACTTCAGTGGGGAGGGTGAATTCCTGTTCCGCGAAGGCCAGCGTGTCCGAGGCAGCGTTCAGTTCCACCACTACCCTTTTAACACCCTGAAAGGTAATTCTTTGCGGGAAGATGATGTCCGGAAAGGAATCGTTGTTGAAGTCGGCGATCACGAGACCGCCGCTGGTGTTGTTGAGCCGGGGGATGGTGTTAAAGTCCTGGCTGTAGCTCCCCAAAGAGAGCAAAAGGATACAGGCGGTGAAAAAGTATTTCATCTGCGATTTGTTAACGGGTTAGGCGCGCAAAGGTACTTGGTCGTGTTCATTAAAGAAGGTCATAACCTGATTTTATCCGTCATCACTTCAGGGCGCGGCCGCGGGTGCAACGAAAAGATAATGGAGCAGGCGGGCGGTGCCAGAGCGAAGTTGAATTGGGCGCTTGGTTAAAAACCTTGCGGGCAAGTCAGCAGCTTCTTCTGCCTCCTGGCAGTCGGATGCACCGTACTACCTACGTTTGCGGCAAGGGCTGGCCGTTCTACGCCTGGCTCCTCCAACGTTCATCGCACCGGCGGCCGCGCCCTGATCGGGAGCTTTTCTCCTCCCTACCTGGTGGCCCGTAAAGGGAGATCGGGAAGGGCCGTAAACGGCCAGGAACGGGTGTCGACATAAATGTCGACCCAACAAAACTAAAGGACCTGCACAAAACATTATCTTTGCCCGCCCCTAAAAGAACAATGGTCTTACCGACTAAAAGATTTTGCATGACTTCCGCTCAGATCCGCCAGGCTTACCTCGATTTTTTCCGGTCCAAAGACCACAAGATCGTGCCCTCCGCACCAATTGTGAACAAGGATGACCCCAGCCTGATGTTTACCAACGCGGGCATGAACCAGTTCAAGGATTTCTTCCTGGGTGACAAGACCCCCGACCGCCGCCGGATCGCCGACACCCAGAAGTGTATGCGCGTAAGTGGTAAGCACAATGACCTGGAAGACGTAGGCCGTGACGGTACGCACCACACCATGTTCGAGATGTTGGGCAACTGGTCCATCGGCGATTACTTCAAGGAAGAGGCTATTGCCTGGAGCTGGGAATTTCTGACCCAGACGATGGGCCTCGATCCCGAGTGCCTCTACGCCACCATCTTCGAGGGGGCCCCGGAGGAAGGCGTGCCACGGGATGATGAAGCCTACGCCGAATGGCGCAAGGTATTACCCGCCGAGCGTATCCTGGAAGGCAACAAAAAAGACAATTTCTGGGAAATGGGGGACACCGGCCCCTGTGGCCCGTGTACCGAAATCCATTTTGATACCCGCAGCCGGGAAGAACGCGCTAAAGTGGCCGGCCGGGACCTGGTCAACGTTGACGATTCCGGCGTCGTCGAAATCTGGAACAACGTTTTCATCCAGTTCAACCGCAAAGCCGACGGCAGCCTGGAAAACCTGCCGGAGCAGCACGTCGATACGGGTATGGGTTTCGAACGCCTCTGCATGATCATGCAGGGGAAGGAAGCGACCTACGATACGGACGTTTTCACGCCACTACTCCGCGAGGTTGAAAACCTGACGGGCAAAACCTACGGTGGGTCGTACGCCAGCGACGCCAAGGAAGACATGGCCATGCGCGTGATTGTCGATCACCTCCGGGCCGTGGCGTTTACCATCGCGGACGGGCAGCTACCCGGTTCGGGGGGTGCCGGCTACGTCGTTCGTCGCATCCTGCGGCGGGCCGTTCGCTACGCTTACTCCTTCCTCGATCAGAAAGACCCCTTCATCAATAAACTGATGAAGACCCTCGTCCGGGAAATGGGCACTGCCTTTCCGGAACTGCAGCAGCAGGAACAGCAGATTACCCGGATCATCGAGAGTGAGGAAAAATCGTTCCTGAATACGCTGGAAAATGGTTTGACGCGCTTTGCCGCACTCGAAGCGCAGGACGGCGTCATCACCGGTACCGACGCTTTCCAACTCTACGACACCTTCGGCTTCCCCATCGATCTGACGCGTCTTTTAGCTTCAGAGCAGGGCCTCAAAATTGATGAAGCCGGCTTCAACAGCGCCCTGGCAGAACAAAAGGCCCGTGCCCGCAAAGACGCCGCCAAGGAAGTCGGCGACTGGACCGTCCTCTCTGACGAAGACAGCCAGTTCATCGGCTACGACTACCTTTCCGATGCCGGCGCCAGGATCACCAAGTTCCGTACGGTGAAGGTAAAAGACAAGCCCCAGTACCACCTCGTCCTGGACCGCACCCCCTTCTACGGGGAAAGCGGTGGCCAGGCCGGCGACACCGGCAGCCTGAACGTAGGCGGCGAGACCATCTACGTGACGGACACCATCAAGGAAAACGACCTCACGGTTCACATCGTCAATAAGCTGCCGGAAACGCCGGATGCCGACGTGCTGGCGCAGGTCAACGAAGCCCAGCGCCAGGCCACCTGCCAGAACCACACGGCCGCCCACCTGCTGCACGCAGCGCTGCAGGAGGTACTCGGTGACCACGCCGTGCAGAAAGGTCAGGACCTCGGACCGGACAAACTACGCTTCGACTTCAGTCACTTTGACCGGACGACGGAAGAAGAACTGGAAAAAATCGAACTGCTGGTCAACGCAAAAATCCGGGAGAACATCGCCCTCATTGAGCAGCGCGACGTCCCCATTGCCGAGGCCAGAAGCTCGGGAGCCATGATGCTCTTCGGGGAAAAATACGGGGATGCCGTACGCATCATCACCTTTGACCCCGACTTCAGTACGGAGTTGTGCGGCGGAACGCACGTAAAGCACACCGGCGAATTAGGCCTGTTCAAGATCACCAGTGAAAGCTCGCTGGCGGCCGGCATCCGCCGCATCGAGGCCGTTACGGCCCTGAAAGCAGAATGGTTCGTCCGTGGTCGGCTGGCGGCCCTGTCCGCTATTCGCGAACTGGTGAAGGGCAGCGACCCGATTGGTGCGGTCGCCAAGCTGCAGGAAGAAAACCGCAGCCTGAAAAAGGACATCGAAAAGCTGCAGGCTGCCCAGGCCGGTAACGTGAAGGGGGATCTCGAAAAGGCTTTTGTCGAAGTCAATGGCATCAACTTCCTGGCCGCCAGGGTACCGTTGTCTGATGCGGCAGCCATCAAGACCCTCGCCTTCCAGCTGACGGGAGAGAACGACAACAGCTTCGTGCTGCTCGGATCAGAAAACGACGGTAAGGCCTTGCTGACCCTGGCCCTTTCCAAGGACCTGGCGGACAAAGGCGAGCTTAACGCCGGGACCATGATCCGTGGTCTGGCCAAACACATCAAAGGCGGCGGTGGCGGCCAGCCTTTCTTCGCCACGGCGGGTGGGAAGGACCCGGGCGGACTGGACGCCGCACTGGCCGCAGCCAAAACTGCCGTGGAGGGATAGTACCTAAGGCAAAGTAGTCAGGATAAAGCCGAAATATGGGCTGACTCCTGCCCGCGCCTGGCTCCCTGCCTTAAATGGGCTTTTCAAATAGCCGTTGTTGCAGGGAGGGGGCAGCAGTTGAGCACGCGTGGCACACCTGCCGGCTACCCCATTCTCCGTTCATAATCTTCGTACCCAAATGACCGCCGCTCCAGCACTTCGCCGTGGTCATCCACCAGCATGATGTCCGGGTGGGGCACTCCGTTAAACATGGTCGTTTTTACGGTCGTGTAGTGGGCCATATCTTCAAAAATGATGGGGTCGCCGACGCGGACGGGCTGAGCGAAGTAATACTCCGCCAAATAATCTCCCGCCAGGCAGCTCATGCCGCCCAGACGGTAAGCGTAGGGAAATTCCGGGCCGGCCTCCTTGCTGGCGCCGCGTACCTCCGGCCGGTAGGGCATTTCCAGGGTATCGGGCATATGACAGGTAAAACTGACGTCAAGCATCAGCGTCCGGTGGCCGTAGTTTTCCACGATGTCCAGGACGTGGCAACTAAGGACGCCCGCCCCCCAGAGGTGGGCACTTCCGGGTTCCAGGATGACCTCCAGGTGGGGGTAACGAGCACGAAGATTGCGCAGGGTTTTAATCAACAGGTCCGTATCATAGCCGGCTTTAGTCATCAGGTGACCACCACCCAGGTTCAGCCATTCCACCTGTTCGAGGTAATGGCCAAACTGGGCTTTGACGCGCTCGATCAGGGTTGCGGTATCCGCTGCCGTCGATTCACAAAGCGTGTGCACGTGAAGACCTTTCAGTCCTTGCGGCGGCTTGGCCGGCAGATTGGGCAGTGTTTCGCCGAGGCGACCGTGCGGGTCCGCCGGGTTGTAAAGGTCCGTTTCTACCGGACTGTATTCGGGGTTAACGCGCAGACCAACGTTGGCCCCCTGGTGCTCCCAGGCAGGACGGTGCCGTTCCAACTCCGTTAGGGTATTAAAGGTCAGGTGCCCGGCGATGCCGGCGATCTCCGCAAACTCATGCGGACGATACACCGGCGCGTAGACGTGTGGCGGCTTGCCGAAGTGGCGCTTGATCAGCAGGGCCTCATTCAGGCTGCTTGCCGTCGCTCCGGTCAGGTATTCGGCGAAAAGGGGAAAGGCCGGCCAGTAGGCGAAGGCTTTC
>JAUIIF010000730.1 GCA_030431945.1 Bacteroidia bacterium
TTCCAGGGCGCCTTCAATTTTTCCGGCAGCGATTTCGCCGGGGGTCCGTACGTCAATCAGGACCGTTTCCTCTCCACCGATCCGTTCCGCAAACTCGGCGGGGGAGAGATCTTCGTAAGTCGCCGCCGCAGCAGTGTTTCCGGCGGTGGAGGATTCAGTGGCGGGCGCGCAGGTGCAAAGCAGTGCCAGGAGGAGCAGGGAGAGAAGGGTTTTCATAAATGAGTTGGTTATTAAAAAGTAAGCGAAAAATAATCCGTGGTACCCGTTCGGGCCGGCTATTCTCCGTAGGCATTGATTCCACCGTCGAGGTGGATGAGCTTCGTGATGCCGGCATTGCGCATCAGGGTACACGCCCGCACGGAGCGCCGCCCGCTGCGGCAATAGACAAGGTACTCCACTTCCGGATCCAGTGCTTCCATCTGTTCGAGAAAATCGGGCCCCAGGTAATCCATATTAACGGCACCTTCGAGGTGAAAAGCCGCATATTCTGCGGGGGCCCGCACGTCGAGCACCGTACCGGCCGGCGCCTGCGCCCGCAAGCGATCAAACTCGGCGGGAGCGACATTTTGCAAAGCCTGTTTCAGGAGTTGCCAGCGGGGAATCGGGCAGGCGGGAAGGCCATCATTCATGATATACGTACTGGTTGATTGGCTAAGATAACGCCGCGGGCTTTCTTCTGGTTATCCGAGACTGCGTAACCTTACGCTAAAAAGAGGGGAAAAGAGCTGCGGGCCGCCCGTACGGTAATATACCTAAGCCGGATTCGCTATCTTTCCTCCCCACAACTCAACCTCCACCCAATGAAAGCAATTTTACCGCTGTTCCTCTGCTGCTTGTTCTGCTTACCCGGTACCAGCGTCCGCGCCCAAACGCCCCCCAAGAAAATACCGGGTATTGCGGAGAAAACCGAGGGGCTAAAGAAAATGCCGGGCTACTTTAATGCGTACTGGTCCGATACCGAAGGAAAGGTTTACCTGGAGATCGGTCGTTGGGACGAAGATTTCCTCTACGTCAACAGCCTCGCCGCCGGGCTCGGCAGCAATGACATCGGCCTGGATCGTAACCAACTCGGCAGTACCCGGGTCGTGCAGTTCCAGCGCGTCGGGCCCAAAGTCCTTCTGAAAGAACGCAACCTTGACTACCGGGCCGTAAGCGATAACCCGGATGAGGTAGCCAGCGTCGCAGATGCCTTTGCCCAATCCGTTATCTTCGGCTTTACCGTTGCCGCTAAAACCGGCAACAAGGTGTTGGTGGACCTGACGCCGCTGTTAATGACGGATGCCCACGGGGTGGCCGGCCGCCTGAAAAGAAACAAGCAGGGTACTTATAAAATTGACGCCAGCCGCAGCGCTGTCTACCTGCCCAAAACCAAAAATTTTCCGCTCAACAGCGAATTCGAGGCGACCCTCACTTTTACCGGGGAAGCTACGGGCAGTCAACTTCGCTCCGTGACCCCCACGAGCGGCAGTTTTACTTTACGGATGCACCACAGCTTCGTACAGTTGCCGGATGACAACTACCAACCGCGAGTTTTCGATCCGCGTTCCGGATACAACGCCCGGAGTTATGCGGACTACGCCACGCCCATCGATCAGCCGCTCGTCAAGCGATTCATCCCCCGGCACCGCCTGCAGAAAAAGAACCCGCAAGCAGCCATGAGCGAACCGGTGGAACCCATCATCTACTACCTGGACCGGGGGGCGCCGGAACCCGTAAAATCAGCCCTGCTGGAAGGGGCCAGCTGGTGGAACCAGGCCTTTGAGGCCGCGGGCTATATCAATGCATTTCAGGTTAAGGTATTGCCGGAGGGCGCCGACCCGCTGGACGTTCGGTACAACGTCATCAACTGGGTACACCGCAGCACCCGCGGCTGGAGCTACGGCAGCTCCGTCACGGATCCGCGCACCGGAGAAATCATCAAAGGCCACGTTTTACTCGGCAGCCTGCGGGTACGGCAAGACTTTCTGCTGGCCCAGGGCCTGATCAAAGCTTACGCCGAAGGCCAAACACCGGATCCGCGGCTGGAGCAGATGGCCCTGGCCCGGCTCCGCCAGCTGAGTGCCCACGAAGTAGGGCACACCATTGGCCTGGCCCACAACTTTGCGGCCAGCACCAATGACCGCGCTTCCGTTATGGATTATCCCCACCCCTACATTACGCTGCAAGACGGAAAAGTTGACTTCAGTCAGGCCTATGCCGTGGGCATTGGCGACTGGGATAAACAAACCATCAAGTACGGGTATGCTGACTTCCCGGCAGGTACGGATGAAGCAGCCGAACTGCAAAAAATACTGGAGGAAAACGAAAAACTCGGCCTCAGGTACATCAGTGATCCGGACGCCCGGCCCCAGGGCAGCAGCCAGCCC
>JAUIIF010000731.1 GCA_030431945.1 Bacteroidia bacterium
ACCGCTTCCTGATTATTCTTCCCCCCCTGCGCGGCGTTGCGCCGGCATCGCTTGCAGCGGGTTGACTCCTGGTGGAGATTTACCACCAGGCGGCTGGTCAACTATTCCATCTTTTCCTTAGTTTAGTTCCCGATGGGCCGCAATTATCCTGCTAAAATCTTACTCTTTGGGGAGCACACTGTCTTACGCGGTGGCCAGGGACTGGCCATTCCCTATCCGGCCAGGTCAATACGCTGGGTAAAGGACAAACCCGATGAGCGGCTACTACAATTTTCAGATTATCTCAAAGTTGTTTTTTCCCGCCACCTGCTTGACACCGGCGGCCTGGAAGACCGGTTGCTGGATGATTGGCGCCTCGCAGGCGACATCCCCACCGGCTACGGCCTGGGGAGCAGTGGTGCCGTTTGTGCCGCGATCTGGGATCAGTTCGCCACGCCGGCAGGCAAGGCGCTCACCGGTGACGCCCTGCGCCAGGCCCTGGCCAGGATGGAACAACATTTTCACGGACAAAGCTCAGGAACAGACCCCCTCATCAGCCTGCTCAATACGCCGGTGCTCCTGGGCGGCGGCCAGCCGCCCCAGATCAGCACTTTGCCCGCCAACTGGAACGAGGGATTTTTCCTGCTGGATACCGGGCAGGAAAGGCAGGCCGCTACCCTGATCCGGCAGTTCACTACCCGGTATGACGAAGACGCGGACTTTGCCCGCAGCACGGCGAGCCAGTGGCTAGGCCCCGCCAATACCGCCATTCAGGCCCTGATGGCAGGCAACCGCACCAAGCTCGCTACGGCCATGCGCCAGGTGGCGACCTTCCAACAGCAAGAATTACCCGACTTCATTCCGGCCTCCCTGCGGTCCAAATGCCTCGGTGATGGCTACACCCTGAAACTATGTGGCGCCGGCGGGGGCGGGATGATGCTGGGACTGGCAAGCGACAAGGCTGAAGTAGCAAGGCAGTTGGGCCCGGTCGACTGGTTATAACCCCCTTGCTGTTGCCCGTTTCTTAGCGGCCTTAGCCGAAGGCCCCAACCAGCATTACCGTATGCTTAAAACTGGTGGTACGCTGCCCCTGCAGAAGCAGTAATCCTGCGGTTTACTCCCGGACGAACCGCAGATTTATGGTCCGGTCATCGCTTACCCATAGCTCTGTGACCCGGCCCGCTGCGTCCCGCCGCACGGTAATGTTTTTGCCGCCACTGGCCAGTAACCGGTCTGGCCGGTACATTTCGCCCCGTAGTTCTTTGGTGCCGGACCTGATCCCGTAGCGCTGGTTGTCTACGTGCGTAACTTTTAGGTTAACGTCCAGCTCATCGTTTACGTAGTTGCCTTCCAGCCCGGCGAATTCATAGCCGGACCAGTCTACCTTGGTCTTGACCAGGGAGTAGGGAGCGTGGGCCCAGTAGTAGGCCGTTACCTGCATACCTTTATCCGCATTCCGGGTAAATTCTTGCTTGAAAGCCGGGTCAGACTTTTGCTGGTAAATATTGCCCTCGTCCAGTTCCAGCTCAACGTCGTTACGACCGTCGCGCTCCAGGACGAGCGCACCATCCACCAGCTTGAAGGTAAAAGCGTAGCCATTGTCGGTAAGGTAAGTCCCGATGATTTCTTCGACGGGGATTGCGGTGCCGACCTCCGCCGGTTCGGTCAGGTACGCTGCTTCGGTAAAGACATCTTCCAGGAGGACATCGGCGACGGCACGAACGAGCATATTTGTCCCAAACTTACCGCTGTTGTCCGCGGCAACAATGGTGAGTTTTTGGTCCGGGAAGCGCAGGAAGGAAGCATCCCAGGCTCCGGTGCTGCCATCGTGCCACCGGACGGGAAGGCCGCGGTATTTCCCCCGCTCCAGGCCGAAGCCGTAGTCGGCAGCCTCGTTTACCGGTCCCTGGCTCCGCTCGATCAGGGCCTTATCCAGGCCGGGGGCCATTCCGTTTTGCACCGCTATTTCCCAGGTCAGCTGGTCGTTCAGAGAAGAAAAAAGGGAGCCGTCTCCGTGCAGGTCCGTCCGCCACTGATAAGTCGACCACGTATCGAAGTTGAAATAGGGGCGGCCGACGTTCGGGCCCATCTCCTCATGATCGCTGACAAAGTTGGTACTCGCCATCCCGAGTGCCTGAAACAGCTCGTCGGAATATTCGCGAAAAGACTTACCACTTACCCTGGCGATCACGTGCGTCAGTAAAATATAATTGGAGTTACTGTACAGTTGCCGGCTACCGGGTTTGAAGTTCAGCTCCCGCTGCTGCTCCAGGAGTGCCAGGGCGTCATCATTCGTCAGGGTCTTCTTCCACCAGGTGATCCCCTGCAAACCCCAAAGATTGTACACGTCCCGGATGCCGCTCGTATGGTTCAGGAGGTGAGCGA
>JAUIIF010000065.1 GCA_030431945.1 Bacteroidia bacterium
GTTGTTTAAGCTTGTCCGTCACGGAAAAGGTGAGAATGACCTCTCCGGTCTTGATGCCCTTATATTCGTACTGGTACATGAGCAGGAGCAGCAGAATGTGGTGGCTGTCGACGAATTCCCCGTCGCCGTCAAAAAGGCCGATCCGGTCGGCGTCCCCATCGTTGGCAATGCCGAGGGCGATCTGCGGGTCTTGTTTAATGGTGGCGGCCAGTTCCTGAAGGTTGCGGCCAATGGGCTCCGGCGCTTGTCCGTCAAATCCAGGGTTGACTTCACAGTGCAGGTGGGTAGCCCCGGGGAGCAGCTTCTTCATGGCACTCTGCCCGGCACCGTACATCGCATCGTAAGCGATGCCAATACCACTGTTGCGGATCAGGTCAATGTCAAAACCCTGGTAGACGTGATCGAGGTAGATCTGTTCAAAATCGTGCTCTTCCACCAGGCCCTTGGCTTTGATCTCTTCGTAAGAAGGCAGGTCTTCGGGAACGGCATCGGGGATGAGGGCTTCGACGGCTGCCACGTCGGCCGGGACGGAGGGGCCACCGAGGCGGGACTTGAGCTTGTACCCGTTGTAACTGGGAGGGTTGTGGCTGGCCGTAATGACCACCCCCAGGTCCGCCCCCGTTTTCACTACCCCCAGGCTCACCATCGGGGTGGAGATGAAACCCGGCGCAACCAGGCTGGTAATGCCGTGTTTGCCGAGAACCCGTGCGGTGGTTTCGGTGAAAAGGGCGCCGGCAAAGCGACAGTCATAACCGATCACTACCCGGGTGCCACCTTGCTGCTTGAGCCAGAGAGCAGTGCCCTCCGCGACACGCTTAACGTTGTCGACGGTATATTCCTGAGCAATGATGGCGCGCCAGCCATCGGTGCCAAATTTTATCTTTACGGGAGTCATGTTGCTGCATTTTTTTAGTGATGAGCTAAGGTGCGGAATAATGTTCGAAATCAAAGCGTCATCGGTTGCCCGTAATATAAAAAGACCACGTACTCCCCCGAAAATAACCAGCACTATTCCTGGCTACGTCGGTGAAAAACCGGTTACTCGTCGGAAAATAAGGACCAGTCTTCTCCGGAATTTTACCTTTGTGACCGTGGAAACACTCACCGGATTATTAGTCGGGCTAGGTACCGGCGTCTTCATTACATGGTTCCCCGGCATGCTGAACATGCAGGTGGTGGCTACTGGCTGCAGGGCAGACAAGCAGCGGGCTTACCAGTTTTCTGCAGGTCTGGCGACCGTAATCGGTGCACAAACCACCCTGGCGGTGTTTTTTGCCGGGGCTCTGACCCGCAATCCGATCATTCTGACGAGCCTGAAAGAGTGGGCTATTCCACTGTTCATTGTCCTGGCGGTTGTCTTTATCCTCAAAGGTTTCCGCGCCCGGGCGGCGCGCAAAGCCCAAATCGACCAGCCGTATAAAGGTGGTCCGTTCTGGCGGGGATTGATGATGAGTATGATGAATGTCCTCAACATTCCCTTCATCCTGGCGATTGCCGGCTGGCTGATGGCTGCGGGTTACCTGGCCTCCGGCTTCTGGCCGCGGCTGGCTTACATTCCCGGAACGGCACTGGGGGCGCTGTTCATTTTTTTTCTCTACGCCCGCCTGGCAGAATGGATCAGTGAACACGCGGCCTTCTTCACGCGCAACATTAATTTTTTCCTGGGCGGTCTGTTCGTGCTCCTGGCCGCCATCCAGGCCTGGCGGCTGTGGGACGCGTAATCAGGATGCCCCGCAGGAACCTACGGGAGCCGGCTGAGCGCTTTCCTGGTCATTCAATTTTTTACGGTGAAAACCGATTATCCCCTAGGCCGTTTTGCCCAGCAGGCGTACCTCTCTTTCCAGGGTTATCCCGAACTGCTCGTGGACAACAGCCTGCACGTGCTCACTGAAAGCCAGGACCTCCCGACCGCTGGCCCCGCCGTAGTTGACCATCACCAGGGCCTGCCGTTGGTAGGCCCCCACGGCGCCGTGCCGCACACCTTTCAGTCCCGCCCGGTCGATCAGCCAACCCGCGGGTAGCTTCACCTGCGCAGCATCTACGGGATAGGCGGGCAGCTCCGGATAGGTTGCCCGCAGCTTTTCGTAGACGGCCAGTGGCACGACGGGGTTCTTAAAGAAGCTACCACTATTGCCCAGAAAGAACCAGTCAGGAAGTTTTGACCGGCGAATATTCGTCACCGCCAACGCAACGGTTTCGGGGGTGGGCTGCTGTACGTTCAGGCGATCGAGTTCGGTCTGGATGGCCCCGTAGCTGGTTTTCAGGGTATGGTCGCCGTTCAGCCGCAAGTCCACTGCAGTAATCAGGAAGCGACCTGGCTCGCTTTTGAAACGACTGTCACGGTAGCCGAATTCACAGTCATCCGGCAGCAGGGTGCGTGGGCCAACCCCGTATTCCCAGACGTGGACGGCCTCAATCCGTTCCGCTACCTCGGCGCCGTAAGCGCCGATGTTCTGTACGGGGGCTGCCCCGACCGTACCGGGAATCAGGGTCAGGTTTTCCAGCCCGTACCAGCCCCGGTCGAGGGTGAAGCGAACGAACTGGTTCCAGTCCACTCCTGCGCCAACCCGGACGACGACGGGGGGCAGGCGGTGCCAACCGGCCGCCGGGCGGCGGCCCGGGGCTGGGAACGCGCCCGCTGCTACCGGGGCAACGCCCCCCAGTTGTACGTGTACGGTCAGGCCGGGCACCTGCTCCAGCAGCAATAAATTACTCCCTCCACCAAGCACGAGGGCCGGCGCGCGCTGGAACGCAGGGTCTGTCAGTTGTTGCAAGTCCGTAAGCGCCAGGTAGCGCTCAGCGACGGCCGGCAACCGGAAAGTGTTGTAATTGGTAAGGGGGAAATTGGTTTGGATCATTCGGGAATCGGCTGAAATTGGAGGCGCGCCAGGGCCGAATAGGCGCCGCCGGGGCGGTCGCTGAGTTCTTCGTGCGTACCCTGTTCCACAATGGTTCCGTTCTCGATGACGTAAATCCGGTCTACTTCCCGGATGGTGGCCAGGCGGTGGGCAATGATGATGCTCGTCCGCCCTTCCATCAGGCGGTTAAGTGCTTCCTGCACGACCCGTTCACTTTCGGCGTCCAGGCTGCTGGTCGCTTCGTCCAGAAGCAGGATGGCAGGGTTTTTGAGGATCGCCCGGGCAATCGCTACGCGTTGGCGCTGGCCGCCACTGAGCTGAATGCCGCGGTCGCCCACTACGGTGTCAAACCCTTCCGGGAAGGCTTCGATAAACTCCAGGGCATTGGCTTTTTCGGCGGCTTCACGGATGGCTTCCTCGCTGGCCTGCAGGGCACCGTAGGCAATATTTTCGCGAATCGTTCCGCCAAACAACAATACTTCCTGGGGGACCAGGGCCAGGTCTTCCCGGAATTGGTGAAGGTCGTAACTGTTGATGTCCCGGCCATCGACCGTGATCTGGCCGTCGTTGAGGGGATAGAAGCGCAGCAAAAGCTTCATGATGGTTGACTTGCCACTGCCACTGGCCCCGACCAGGGCCACCTTTTGCCCGGGCTCAATGGTCAGGTCAATGCCCTTCAGCACCTTTACGTCCGGTCGGGTAGGGTAGTTGAAGTGAACACCCTGGTAGCGGATGTTGCCCTGAAGTTGTGGGACATTGTGGGGCGCGGCCGCAGGTGCCGGGGAAGTGGCAACGGCAGTGCCTGATGCCCCCTCTGTTTCTTTACTCTCCATGATGTCCACTACCCGGTCTGACGCACCGAGGGCGGAGAGGATCTCGGTGTAGAAATTTCCGAGGCTTGCGATGGAGCCACCAATAAGGGCGGTAAAAATGACGAAGCTGAACAAGTCGCCTACGGGCAGGGCATCCGCTTCCACCAGCAGAACGGCCCGGTAAATAATGTAGAAAAGAGCGCCGAACATTACGGTTACAATGAAGGCGGAAAAAAGTCCGCGCGCGCTGGCGGTCTTGAGTGAAATGCGGACGGTCTCATCAATACTGCGTCCGTAACGCCCCAGCTCAAATTCTTCGTTGGTGTAGGCCTTCACCGTGTTGATGCTTTGCAGGCTTTCTTCAACGATAATGTTCGACTGTGCCAGCTGCTCCTGCCGGGCTTTCGTCATCTTGCGCACGTACCGGCCAAAAAACATTGCGGCAATCACGACAACGGGAAAAATGGCGAGGCTGACGAGGGCCAACTTCATCATGGTTGCCAGGATGTAGACGATGGCACCGACCAGGATGATCATCTGCCGGAGAAATTCAGCCAGCGTCAGCGCGAAAATGCCCTGGATTTGGGTAATGTCATTTGTGATCCGGCTCGTCAGCTCCCCAACCCGGGTGCGTTCGAAGAAGGGAATCTCCAGACGTAAAATTTTTGCGAACAGGTCCTTACGCAGCGAGCCCATCGCTTTTTCACTCACCTCCGCCTGCAGGCGCACCCGCAGAAAGCTCAGAGGAGCCTGAATGACCAGCAGGATGGCCAGGATGCTGAATATCTCTTTGGTCGTCAAGTCGTATTTCCCTTCTCCCCGGATAACATTCAGGGCTTCGCCCGGAAGCTGCATGATGACCAGGAAAACCAGGCTGCTGACCACCAGGATAATGAAGCTAAGGAGAAATTTCCAACGGTAACGCCAGACGTAATCAAAGATCCGCAGGGACCGGTTGAACTTTTCTTTTTGCGTTCGGTCAGAAACCGGACGCTCCGTTTTATCGTAAGTTTTAGCCATAAGAAGTGCAAAGGAAACGCATACGGCCATAAAATGTCCGGTTACACACAATTTTTACAGTAACTTTGGGCTTCCTATTACGGGAAAATTACACTTCCCACCGGGATCCTTGCACATCGTCCCCAAAAACTGAAATTTTGCACGCTATGCGGATATGTTTTTCCATGCTTTCGGCATTCTTACTTTGCCTCGCTCTTCCAACGACCTCTCACGCCCAGAATCTGGAATTCGGCATCAAAGCTGGTATTTCCGTATACAGCGGTGACCTGAGCCCGCAGGAGTTCGGCCTTTACGCAGAAGATATGAATTTTGCCGGAGGGCTTTACCTCCGCTACCGGCCCAGTACGCGTTTCGGTGTACGGGTAAATGGTAATTTTGGCCGGCTGAGCGCCGAAAGAGATTATGTTTTGCGCGATGAAACCGGAGGGGAGCAGGCCGTTTCCCGGAATTTCCGTTCGTCTTTGACGGAGTTTAACCTCGTTGCTGAATACGACCTGTTCTACATCGGAGATCGTGACCGGAACTTTCTGGCGGGATACGTCTATGGCGGCGCTGGTGTACTCAGCTTCAACCCGGAGGGTGAGCTCGACGGCGTCTACTCAGAACTCCAGCCCCTGCGCACGGAAGCCCAGGGCAGCGGCGACCCACGGTATGCGGCAACTCCTTACGAACTGACGACGGTCTCCCTCATTTTCGGAGGCGGCGCCCGCGTCCGCTTTAGCGACCGTTTCGTGATCGGGGTGGAATTGGGCGGCCGTAAACCAGGTACCGATTACCTGGACGATGTTTCCAATACCCGGGTCAACTACCTGGATGTCTTAAATGGCCCGAATGGTGGCCTGGCGGCCCGGTTCTCGAACCCGGCGGTGCAGAACGTGGCGGAAGTAGGCAGTGACTTCGAGTACGTCCGTGGCGGTGAATACGAGGATTACTACTTTATCGGCAGCGTTACCTTCGGCATTACGATTGGTGCCGCCGGCAGTAATAAGTCTGGTTGCTATAAGTTCTAAAGTGACAGCAGCCGGTGAGAAAGCGTGAGTCGTCCCGCATTTTCACTACGCTCTTTAAAGTCTTGAGTAAACGCGTTAGCTCGTGTGACCTCCCCGCCGGTGGCCTGCTTTTTCGCGAAAAAGCAGGCCACCGGTGCAAAAAGGCATAACCGGGCAACGAGGACTAAATTGTAGCTAGCAAGCGCAGCCCCCTTCTTGTAGTGCTGACAGCGGCCAGACAAGACCAACATTCGCGATGACTCCTGTTTTCAGGATCAGGCAGCCCCAACCGGTTATTGGCATGCGGCTAGCCATCTGCTGACCGTTGCATCCGGGCGACGAAGAAGCCATCGTAGCCCTCCACCTGGGGCAGATAGGTGTGTTGGTGCTCCAACGTCCAGCCTTGGCCGGCTTCGGAGGCCAGGAAGGCCGTCACCTGATCATCGTTTTCCTGCGGCAGAATACTGCAGGTGGCGTAAACCATTTTACCGCCTGGCTTTACCATCCGGCTGTACCGGGCCAGGATGTCGGCCTGCTCGCCTACCACCCGGTCGATAAAGTCCTGACTAAGCTTCCACTTTGCATCCGGGTTGCGGCGTAAAACCCCTAGTCCGGAACAAGGGACATCGAGGAGCAGCCGGTCAGCCCGGTCGTGAAGCCGCTTAATGACTTTGGTGGAAGTGATCGGGCGGGTATCCAGGTTACTTACGCCGTTGCGGCGGGCACGTTTTTTCAGTTCCGTGAGTTTCCAGTCGTGAATGTCGAGGCTGATCAGCTGACCTTTGTTTTCCATCAGTGCCGCAAGGTGAAGGCTTTTTCCCCCGGCTCCGGCACAGGCATCAATGACGGTCTGCCCGGCTGCGACCTCCAGCGTGGGGGCCGCTTGCTGGCTGCTGAAGTCCTGTACTTCAAATAAGCCCTGCTGGAAAGCCTTGGTGGTGAAAAGGTTTTTACGCTCCGTTACGACCAGCGCATCCGCAGCGATGGGCTCAGTGCCGATGCCTTCGGCAGCTAATTGCTGCAGAAGTTTTGCGGGAGTGGTCTTCAGCCGGTTGGCACGGAGGACTACCGGGGCCTGTTCGTTGAGGGCCGCCAGGGTCGGCGTCCATAAGTCTTCTCCTAATTGCTCGGCACCTACTTTGTCCAACCAGTCGGGAATGCTTTCGCGCAGGGCCCTGACCTCTTGGGCGGCACTCCAGCGATCTTTCAGACTTTCTTCCTGCAGGCCCCCGAATTCCTGCCACTCCGGTAACTCAAAGCCCTGAGATAGCAGATGAACGCCGATCAGTTGCCACCAGTCTTCCCGTTTCTTAGGCTTGGCACCTCCCAGCACGTGGCGCAGTAACCGGTAATTCCGTACCACGCCGTAGGTGTGTTCGGCAATGAAGGCACGGTCTTTACTGCCACGTTTCCGGTCAGCCTTCAGCACGCGGGAGATTTCCTGGTCAGCGTATTTGTTTTCGCCGAAGATATTGGCCAGGGCTTCCGCAATGGCTTCCAGGTGGGCGGGGTAGAGACGGTTCATGGAGGGGGAGTCAGAGATGGTCAGTAGGCGACAGGAAATCCTCGGGAAGTACCGGGGATTTCAGCGGGCGGCAAAGATAGCCAGCAAGTTGCCAACGGCCGTATTCCGTAGGGTAATCTCTCCGGGATAATCTCCGCAGGTTTTTTTCGGACCGGCTAAGCATTTGATCAGGTAGCATTATCCCGATGTCCTGCCCCCCGGCTAACGTTACCGGGTACGCCGTCAGCCATCCAGTTGCCGGACGGCCCTCCTTGTCCCATTCCCTGCACCTGCGTGCGCGCCAACTTAACGGGCCCAAAAGGGTAGGGCAGAGAACTGGTCCGGATCCCTGCGCTCCTGCGTCAACTATTATTCCGGTCGGCCTTCCGTGCCTCAACCCGCATCGAGGACCTCCTTGTTGTCCTCCCGGCGGGTGCCCTGGAAGATAACGGCCAGTAATACCGTCAGCGCACAACCGATCAGGTTAAGCCAGAGGTACGCCAGGTCGATGTAGCCCAGGGAGGTGGCAATGAAGGTACCGGCCACAAACAGCTCGGAAATGATCGCGGCGATCAGGACGGCCCTGCCCCCTACGTGCTTGACGAAGAAGGCAACGGCAAAGACCCCCAGAATAACGCCGTAAAAAAGGGAGCCAATGATGTTTACCGCCTGAATCAGGTTGTCGAAAAGATTCGCTACGGCGGCAAAGCCCAGGGCGACACATCCCCACATGATGGTCAGCATTTTGCTGGCGGTGAAGTAATGGTCGTCGGCTTTCCCGGTGACGATGCTGCGCCGGTAAATATCCACCAGGCTGGTGGTCGCCAGGGCGTTGAGCTCAGAGCTCGTACTGGACATGGCGGCGGAGAAGATGACGGCCAGCAACAGGCCGACGAGCCCGATGGGCAGGTAATTGATGATGAAGGTGATGAAGACATAGTCCCGGTCTTCCGTGATCGCTTCCGGATCGACTTTATTGATCAACTCATCCACCTGGGACGCTAAATCATCCCGGGCTTCTATCGCGGTAGCCAGCGCAGTCTGAGCATTTTCAATGGAGGGCTCGTTCTCCGTTCGTAAAGACGACACCAGCGCCGTAGAGGCAGTCTGTGCCAGGGTGTTGGCCTGCTCGTATTCGCTTTCCAGCACGGAAAGCTCCGTAGCGTACTCTGAGGCCCGGACTTTGTCCAGATTGGCCGTGTTGAAGTGGATCGGTGGCGGGGTGAAGAGGAAAAAAACGAAGACCATGATCCCCACGAAAAGTATCATGACCTGCATCGGAACTTTGAAAATGCCGTTGAAGAGTAACCCCAGCCGACTCTCCGTCAGGCTTTTGCCGGATAAATAGCGTTGAACCTGACTCTGGTCAGTACCAAAGTAACTCAGGAAAAGAAAGGTGCCGCCGAGCAGCGCAGACCAGAGGTTGTACCGGTCATTGATGTCGAATTCAAAGTCGATGATCTCCAGTTTGCCGAGCTTACCGGCGACGCCGAGGGCATCGTTCAGGCCCACGTCTTCGGGCAGTTCCATGACGACGACAAACCCTGCGGCAACCATGCCGAGCAGGATAACGATCATCTGTTGTTTTTGCGTGACGGAGACGGCCTTGGTGCCGCCCATAACGGTGTAGAAAATGACAACTACCCCAATGATGAGGATGGTCCAGCCCAGCGACCAGCCCAGAATAGAGGAGAGG
Source organism: Bacteroidia bacterium (assembly GCA_030431945.1). Taxonomy (GTDB): domain Bacteria; phylum Bacteroidota; class Bacteroidia; order Chitinophagales; family Saprospiraceae; genus Neolewinella. The sequence goes on from JAUIIF010000065.1 coordinate 8,880, forward strand.
ATAATGGCCGGTGCGTAAATGGTAATGCCCGCAGCCAACCCTCGTTGTACCAGGAAAAGCAGGGCCGTGAGGGTTCTTACCCGGACATCAAAACGCCCTTCCAGGTACTCATAGGCGGTGTAGACTTGCAGCCGGTAGTATATGGGCAGCACGAACACACAAAGGATGACCATTGCAATGGGCAGACCAAAATAAAACTGGGCAAACCCGAGGCCCGAGTTGTAGGCCTGGCCGGGCGTACTCAGAAAAGTGATGGCGCTGGCCTGGGTAGCCATGACGGAAAGACCAATGGTCCACCATTTCAGGTCGCGGTCCCCCAGCAGATAGCTTTTTACGTTGTCTACTGAACGTGTTTTCAGAACGCCATAAATAACGATGGCGGCAAGGGTGCCGGTCATGACCAGCCAATCAATCGTGCTCATGCGTAGGCTTGTGAAAAGAAGAAAAACAAGATGATCAGGACGACGTGGAGCAAGAGTACGAAAGTGTAGATGCTGCGCCAACTGCCGAGAATCGGCGGGGTCTCGTCGTTCGGAGTAGAGGAATGCTGCGGGGTCATGGCCGCAAGGTAATAAGTTGACCCATTATGTTGTACTACAAAAGTAGTATTTTGCTGCTTTGCTACAGGTTAAGCAGGTGCCAGGCCATTTTTCGGGTGCAGGTGTGGTTGGAAAGGGGGGACTTTGTTTGGGGTCAAAGGGAGTTCCAGCAAAACAGTAAGCAGGTACCCGGACTGGTTTTACGGGCGGCGGGGCGCAGGTGCAATAAAAGGAGGAGCTATACCTAAGTCAAAGTGATTTGGGACTTTTTCACTTGCTATCGCGGCTGCTGATTTCGTTAAAAGGAGGAGCTAGCAGACTCAGAGTAGAGGGTACCGGCCGTTATTCGGGTCCGGTCCTGCATATCTGGAAGAGCAACCTGCCATAACGTCGGTTTATCCGACAAATCGGCTTACTGGCACTGACAGCCTACCTCTCCCAGCAGGTCCCGGTGCTCTTGCAGCAATTGCTGGGTTACTTCGTACAACTGCTCATACTGGGCGGCGAACAGGTCGGCTTCCTTACACGGGTTTTCCAGCCGACTGCGTTTGTATTCAAATAGTCGCTTGGAGGAGCCGACGACTTCGGTGAGTTCCAGGGCCCGGTTACGGAACTGAGCGATGCGTTCCCTTTCCGCAATTCTGGCTTCATCGTGGGCGTGCCGGGCCAGGGCCAGCTCTTCGGGCTGGCTGAGGTCCCTGCGGGTAATGTCACGTGGGTGAACGTTCAGTAAGTTGCTGATTCTCAGTAATTTGCAGATGCTTGGCTCTGCGGATCCGCTTTCGTAACTGGCAATGTTACCACGGTTAAGATTCACTTTGCGGGCGAGTTCGGACTGAGACCAGCCCTCCAACTTGCGCAGTACTTTCAGATTGGAGGCAATGTAGTTCGGTAAAACCGGTTGTTCGGTTATGACGGCTTCCTTCGTTTTCATACTGATTCGTAAGAGTGATACTTCTTATTTACACCTTGATGACAAAAATGGTTGATAAGTGGCAATTTTTTTTACGTTAAACAGCGTTCAAGCAAAACCCTGGAACAGTTTTTGCACGTATATGACTGAAATCAGGCATTTCTACTTGCATTGAATCTAAATAAGGACTATTTTTGTAAAGATTCTTTACAAGTGACAAATTTTAATACCCCCCTTCAAATGAAAGCGACAAAGCAACAACAAAAAGAAATTCAGGACCTCCTGAGCACCATTACCAACAGTTTGCGTGCTTTCAGCCTGAAGTTAACCGGCAATATGAATGATGCGGAAGACCTGTACCAGGATACAGCGCTACGGATTATGACGAATGCCGAGAAGTATAATCCCGGCACAAACTTTAAAGCCTGGGCCGTGACGATTATGCGGAACATTTTTATCAATAACTACCGTAAAAAAGTACGCCGTAACCTCATTATTGACCAGACGCCTAATAATTACTACATCAACAGTGGTAATAAGACGGTCCTCAATGATGGAGAAAGTGAGGTGACTTTTAATGAATTACAGGAGTTGGTAGACCGACTTCCGGATGACTTTCGCGTCCCTTTCCTCATGGCTTACCAGGGATATAAGTATGATGAAATTGCGGAGCAGTTGGGAAGCCCCCTGGGTACGATTAAGTCCCGCATTTTCTTTGCCCGCAAGAAGTTACAGAAAATGTACGAAGAAGTAATGCGGGAGCGCAGTGTTGCCTAAACGGTCCTGATGCATTGCTGAAAAGCCCCGGAACTGATGCAGTTCCGGGGCTTTATTTTTTTGACGAACTTGTCTGCAGTGGTGCTAAAAGTAGATTTTTCGTAGCTAATTTGTATTTGTTGTAACTTGCATGCTATTATGCAGTCCTTCTGAGCACACGTTTTTATTGTAGACCCATGTCTGATATTATTGCGGTATTTTGGGATTTTGAACATTTTCATTTTGCTCTGATGCTCGAAAAGTTCGGGCAATCCAGGATGAAAAAAGGTATTGGCCGCCCCCAGCCAAAGACCATTAAGGTTGAAGCGGTAATGGACTACGCCCGGTCTTTCGGTCAGGTATTCCTGAATGAAGCCTACGCTAACTGGCATAACCTGAGTAAGTATGCCGATTCTCTCCAATTGGAAGAAACGACTTTAATTCAGGTATTTTCAAAAGATCAGTACCAACCAGCGGATGTTTTCCCTAACCTCGTTAATCGGGTTAAGCTGTTCGTAGGAAGTAACGAAACGGTCAATCACGTCGTACTGGTGGGGCTCGATGATGATTATCTGCAGCTGGCGGAAGAACTCAAAGCGCTGGGTTGTAAGGTCCACGCAGTGGGGGTACCGGGATTACGGGATCAGGAATGGCGGCAGGCGTGTGACGATTACGTTAATTACTACGACCTGCCCGGAGTGCCTGCGGCGCCGGCCACGGTGGCGAAAGGAAGCGGCAGTCCCGCAGATCAGGCCCGCCACTACCTGCGGGTTGCGGCACAACAGGGCGTACGGATGCCGCCACCGAAGATCATGTGGATCGGTATTGACATCTACGCCGCTTTCCTGAGAGATTACGGATCCTTTAATTCCTTCCGGGAACTCGACGAAGAATGTTACGATCAGTTGCGGCTGGACGTGCCGAACGTGACCATGACCGAAGTAAAGAAGGTACGGCAGGTACTCTTCAAGTGTTACCTCTTCCGCCCCAGCGAAGACGGTATGATCAGTTTTCAGGACAACATCAAGGGCTTAGAGGATATTGAAGACGCTTACTTCGAACTAATGCTCCGGCGCATCGCCAATAACCTGAATGGCCCCGTGGACTATGAAGCCCTCAGCCTGGCCCTTACGGACGCCAGGGATTCCGCCGGCAGGCTGGAGCGGATGCACACTAATCTGGGAGAAAAAGAAGAGGAGTAGGAACCGGGGAAATTAACGTCAGGTAGCGGCCAGTTCTGGTTCCCCCCTAAGTCTTCACCAGCTTATTTACCCTTTGCTTCAACTCTCCCCGGCTTACTGACGTTGCATCCCCCTAAGCAAAGCGTGAAATGGCAAAATTCAGTATCGACCTCCAGGCTGGTAAAGTAAAGGAAGATGAAGCGGTTAATTCCGTCGGACAGGTAATCGTGGGTATTGACCTCGGCACCACGAATAGTCTGGTCGCCCACGTGAAAGACGGCCGGGCGGAAGCCGTAGCGGGGGCCGACGGGAAAAACGTATTGGTGCCCAGTATTGTCCACTTCAAAGAAGATGGCACCGTACTGGTGGGGGAAGAAGCCAAGCCGTTTCTGACCACTGCCCCGGAGCGGACCATTTATTCCGTAAAACGATTACTGGGTAAAAGTTACGGCGATCTGGCCGGAGCCCGGAATCGCTTTGGTT
>JAUIIF010000732.1 GCA_030431945.1 Bacteroidia bacterium
AGTTGCAGGATAACATTACCGCTTATGCCAGTGGCGATAAGATAAAACGGGGCATCACCAGGGGGCTCGGGCGTAAGCCGCTGGGGGCAGCCCCGGGCAAATCTGATTTTGACTACGAAATTCTGGAAGCCACCCGGGACGGGAGCACCAGTAGTTACCACATCCGCCAGGAGCGGGGGCAGACCGTCGTATATTTTGGGGAAAAGGACAAATTCCTTTCCCCCGGAACCTACCAGTACGGCTTGCGCTACCGCGCACCCGGGCAGGTGTATTTTCTGGAGCAGGTAGAAGAAATTCGCTGGCCCGTAATCGGTCTGGATAATCAATTGCCGGTGACGGCGGCCAGCTTTGTAGTGGAAATTCCGGAAGGGTTGGAAGTTAAAGCAATGGCTTGTTATACCGGCCGCGAGGGGTCTCAGGAACAGGATTGTAAAATGAAAAAAATAGGGGACCGCCTAAGCTTTGAACTGCAGCGCCCCCTGGCGGCTGGGGAAGGCTTTACGGTTTCGGCGGGCTTCCCCGTCGGGTCTTTTGTGCGACCGGCTGCACCGCCGCCGCCTACCCCCCTTGAGGAAAAAGGAACCCTTTATCTGGGACTGATCGGGCTGCTGGCGGCACTTTATTACGGCTACACCAATTGGCGTAAGTACGGGATGGATCCGCCGACTCCCGAAGTCGGACCCCAGTTTTACCCTCCCGCAGGATTGTCTCCCGCAAGTGTGGGGTACATTAACTGGACGGTAGCGGACAAAGCCCAGGTAACGGCCTCCTTAACCGCCCTGGCGGTGAAGGGATACGTTGAAATTGCGGAAGAGAAGCGTAAACAGTTTATCGGCAGTAAGGAACTGTTCATCCTGCGGCCCCTTAACAAAGAGGTTCCGGATGATCTGCCGCGCGAGCAGGCCGTACTTTACTACGGCTTGCTGTCCACCGGAGAAATTGAGTTGGACGGAAAGTACGACAAACGCTTAAAGGAAATAACGGACGGCCACCATAAAAGTATCAAGGAACAGCATCATGACTTCGTAACCCAGGGGGCCAATGGCTGGAAAATTTTACCCTTCGGTCTTATACTGCTGGCTACCGTTATTGCTTCCGCTATTTTTGTCGGGACGGCCTCGGTCGCCGGAAAGGTCATCTTTGGCCTGACGATTTTTGCCCTCGTGATCGGAACGCCGTTGTTCGCCTGGCTCATTCGTAAGCCGTCGGAAGAGAAGGTCGAAATCTGGGCCAGGATCAAGGCTTTCAAGGAGTACCTGAAGCTCTCGGAGAAAAAACGTCGTGCCATTTCCGGAGCACCGGAAATGACGGAGGAATATTTTCAGGAGGTCTTACCCTACGCCATCGTCCTGGGCATTGAGAATAACTGGGCGGCGGATTTACAGGCTGACCTGACCGGAACAACGTCCCGGCACCAGGGAGGAAATAGCTATGGTTACCACTATCCCTGGATGCTACCCGGCTTCGGCGCTAAAATGGGAACGGCCTACGGAGCAGTTTCCAGCCCGCCTTCTTCCAGCGGCGGTGGCGGCGGTTTCTCCGGCGGCGGTGGCTCCGTGGGCGGTGGCGGCGGTGGTGGCGGCTGGTAGGGGAGAGGTAGTGGCCTGCTGGACTGCAGTATGATCCCGTACCACTTTAACCCAGGCCTGATTCCTGACTGGCCGGCAACCGGAAATGGATAAAAACCGGTGGTCAGCTTCAGTTGGTGCGCTGTCGTGAAAGCTTATCAACTACTCCGCCTCCTGTTGGCTGGTTATCTTAATCATCTTATCCTCCACTTCCCGTACCAGCTCGATGTAGCGGTCCGTACGTTTGGTCTCCCGGTCGCGTTGCAGCGGCAGGTCGACGTGGACGTGCTCGGTGAAGCGGCTGGGGGCTGGTTTCATCATGTAGATGTCGTCGGCGAGGTAAACGGCTTCCGGAATATCGTGCGTAACAAAAATGATGGTGGGGTGAATGCGGTGCCAGATTTCGGTCAGCAGGTCCTGCATCTGCAGGCGGGTATTGATGTCCAGGGCACCGAAGGGCTCATCCATCAGCAAAATATCCGGGTTGGCAATGAGGCTGCGGGCAATGGCTACCCGCTGCAGCTGCCCGCCGGAGAGGGTAGGGTACTGGGCGTATTTTTGTTCGTGCCCGGCCAGGCCGACCAGCTCAATCATTTCTTCGGCCCTTTCCAGGCGCTCTTTCAGCGGAATGCCCTGGTACTCCAGCGGCAGGGCTACGTTCTCCAGCACGGTTCGCCACGGCAGGCTGGAATACTGTTGGAAAACCATGCCGACGCGCGGCGCTTCCTCCAACGGTTTTCCTTTGATCAGGACGGTCCCGTCCGTCGGGCGTTGCAACCCTGCGATGTAACGCA
>JAUIIF010000066.1 GCA_030431945.1 Bacteroidia bacterium
AAACAGGCCGCTTACCAGCAGAGCCCACCGTCGTTTCGGAGCTGCGGGGGCAGTCAGTTCTTGCATCGGGTTATCCATCAGGCAAAGATAACTTTTCGGCGCGGACGCAGGAGCGGGGAACGGTTAAAGGAGCAGGGAAAGCCCGCTAAGTTTACCTCAGGATTACTTTGGTGCCACTAACCGGAACGTCGTCCGTCGGTTTTTCGCCCGTCCTGCTTCCGTCTCATTATCGGCTACAGGTTGGCTCTTCCCGTACCCCCGGGTGGTGATTCTGCTGGCGTCAACTGCGCGCTCAACAAGGTATGTCTTAACCGCTGCGGCCCGCGCTTCGCTAAGTTTCAGGTTATCCGCTTCCCCGCCAACGTTGTCCGTATGGCCGGCGATTTCGACATGCAGTTCCGGGGCTTTCAGCAACAGCTCTGCCAGTCGATCCAGTTCATCAAAGGATACGGGCAGCAGCGCAGCGCTGCCGCTGGCGAAGAGAACGTTCCTGAAGGCCGTGGAGCCGTCGGCCTCCGTTCCCCCGCTACTGATCATACGGGGTACGGGCTGCAAGGCAATCTCCACCTGGTACGGATCTTCCTGGGTGAAGCCATCAGCCAGGGTGAAGCGGTCAGCGTAAAAAACATACCCTGGCTCGTCTACGGTCAACGCGTAGTCTTTTCCGGCGGGCAGGACTGCCAGGAATGCGCCATTTCCTCCGGTCCGCCGAGCCAGTGGCGGCGCAGACTGATCAAGGGGCCGTAAACGGACGGTGGCCGCCAGTGGTTTCCCCGTAACGGCGTCCGTCACCCGGGCCTCGGCGTAGGTCGCTGCGGTTGGGCGTAAAGACGGCGGCAACTCAAATTGGTAAATATCTACGTCCAGCTTTCCCGTTGCTGCATCCCGCTGCCCCTTGCTGAAGTAGGCGGTGGTGCCCCCAAGGGCCACAAACAGGTTGGTTTCATTATCTGCCGTATTGATGGGGAAGCCTAAGTTTGCGGGGGCCTTCCAGACATTATCGGGGCTCAGCTCCGAGCGGAAAAGATCATCTCCCCCCAGTCCGGCATGACCGTCACTCGTAAAAAAGAGGGTTTTGCCATCTGCGGCCCAGAAAGGGTACTGGTCATTTCCTGCAGTGTTGATGACCGGCCCTAAGTTCAGTGGTGCCGACCAACGGTTGTCGGGGAGCCTTCCACTTACGTACAGGTCTGTATTTCCCTGCCCACCCGGACGCCGGCTACTGAAAAACAATAAGGCGCCGTCCGCAGAAATACTGGGTTGTGCTTCGTAGTCTCTGGTATTGATCGCAGGCCCCATGTTTTGGGCGCGCGTCCAGCCAACTGCATCCTTTTCGGCAAAGTAGAGGTCACAACTCCCCAGGCCATCGGGGCGGTCACAGGCGGTAAAGACGAGGTATTTGCCATCAGCCGTAATCGTCTGCGCGCCTTCGTTAAACTCAGTATTAACGCCGTCAAGAGGGCGGGCGACGGACCAACTGCCGTCTTGCTGCCGCTGACTTACGTAGAAATCTTCTTCCTGGCCGTTAACCCGGCGGGTAAAAATCATCCGCTCTCCATCAACGCTGAGGCTGGGGAAGTACTCCAGGTGCTCCTGGGTATTAATGCCTCCCGGAACGGGCGTCGGGGCGAAGGGAACCGGGGTGGCCGCCAGCCGCGCGGCAGTCTGGGCACGGGCAAGCAGGTCTTCGGCCTTTTGTTTTCGCTCCGCACGAGCATTGGCGGGTAAAGCATTCAGGTGTTCCCGGTAAGCGCTGACGGCCTGGGCAAACTGCCCGTTTTGCGCATAAACATCTCCCAGCTCCCGGTAGGCCCGACTAAGGTTTCCTCCTTCCCCCTTACTTATTCCCTCGAGAAGATCACTGGCTGCCGCCGGAAAATCGCCCAGCTCCCGGTTAGCCAGCGCACGCAGGTAATAAAGGTCAGCTTCCGTCTGGTAACGCGCAACCAGGCCGTCCAACAAATCACGGGCTGCATTAAACTGGCCCAAATTGAGGGCAGAACGGGCTTCCGTCAGGGCTTTCTGGTCTTTTTTCTTCAGCCCGGCTCCGGGCTGTGCCGTAGCACAGGCCGAGAGGAAAAACAAGACAGTAGCAAAAAACAGGGTACGAATCAAAGTCACCGGAAACAGTTTATAGTTGCCGGAATAACGCGAAGAAGCAGCCAGATGTTATCAGGCTCCGACCTCTGCCGCTTTAAGTGCTTCCGCCGCTGCCGGGATTTCAGGAACGGCGAGCTTAAACTGTTCGATAGCCTTATCCACTTTTCCGGCACTTTGCAGGGCCAGGCCCATTTCGTACCGGATAGCCGCCTCAGAGGGTGCTTTCTTGTCTTCAGCACCATTAAGTGCACGTTCAAAAGCAATGATCGCATCTCCCGCCCGACCGGCCTTAACCAGCAGTTTGCCAAAAGTGGTGTTTACCCGACGATCGTAACGATCCAGGCTGGCAATTTTCTGCTTGCGCTTGCTGAACATATTGAATACCCGCAGGGCATCTGCGGGGCGGCTCAGCTGGAGGTAGGCATCTCCCAGGGCAACTTGCGCCATCCAGTAAATGGCCTGGTGCGGGATACTGTTTTTGGTGACGGCATCAAAATCAACGACCGCATTTTCCCACTCTCCCTGCCGGGAGTAAGCGATCCCGCGCCCATAATGGCTCTCGGGCATGGAAGGGTTAATCTTCAGGCTTTTGTTGTAATCATAAATAGCGTCCTCGAGGTTGTTGAGGCGCAGGTTTACAAAACCACGGCGCTCATAAGCTTGCGCGTGGCGCTCAAACCGTCCGACCACCTTGGTCATCATGTCCAGGGCTTCCTGTTCTTTATCTTCCTGACTGACCAATTGGCGGCCCCGGTTAAACAGTTGAACGGTCGTCCGGTCACTCTTAGGTTCCAGCAGGTGATGGTCCAGGATGGTTCCTGCATCGAGGCGCCAAAGGTTCAGACTCCCGGCCATACTGAAAGAAACGACCCGCTCGAGTAGGTTCAGGGTATTCAGCCAGTGCCTTTCTGAACCGACTAACACCGTGCGGGGAACGTCCAGGGCCAGGTCTTCTTCTTTGAAGAAGCCTTCAGGTTTTAACAGAATATCATTCTTGTAGTAGTGCTCCATGCGGTGGTTGTATTGATCCAACACCTGCTGAAAGACACGCTCTGATCCAAATTCGAGTTGACCCGCAATGATAATTCTGTATTCCGACATTTCCCTAAGTGCTTTAGAACCCTGCTAAACTATTATGATTGGCGTTCACACAAAAAAGTCTCCCGGTCAAGCATCCCCGCAACAAGTGCGGAACGACCGGAGAACGACCAGATTATTCGGTAAACCGAAAGTTTGATCTGTAAGCGTGAAATTATAGTGGTATCGCCGTAAAACCTGCTTATTCAGTTAGTTACAACTAATGCAGGAGCACAAAAATGCGGCTTTCCTCATCATTATCAAAGGAATCCGAAGAATATTTTGTTGAGCGCCGTGAATTTATCCCTTTCGCTGCTAAAAAAGAGTTGTCCGCTGGATAAAGGAGTCGATCAGCCCCGGTACAAAAGGCAACAGCCCTTCCCCGAAAACGGAGAAAGGCTGTTGTTAGTCTGGTCGGGATAAACCAGGTGAAAGCTAAGCGGAGCGGCTTTAGTTCACCTTGATCATCCGGGTAGGCTCGCTGGCCACCGGAATTACCACGCGGTTTTCACGGAGTGTTGCGCCTACTGGCTGCTTTTCGCCAAAGCCGATCTGGCTGAGCTTGCTGGCAGCGGCACCTTTGTCGATGCTGTACGTTTCTGCGGAATTAGCACGACGCTCAGAGAGGGCCTGGTTGTATTCATCAGAAGCGCGGCGGTCAGCGTGGCCTTCGAAGCGGATGCTGAATTCAGAAGCGCCGGGCAGGGCCAGGAAGCGATCGATTTCTTCGATGATCAGGCGGTCCGGGCGGTTCAGGCTGCTCACGTCAGTTGGGAAGTAGATCCGGTCAATGGTGATCGTACCCGTAACGCTGTCCACGTGAATGTGATTGAAGTCCTGTCCGTCAAGCAGTTCGCTGTAACGGGTAACCCGCTCAGGCAGGGTTTCTGCACGGTCCTTAGGCTCTGGGCAACCGTTGCGGGAAGCAACACCTGCTACATCAGGACACTCATCTTCCTTGTCGATGATTCCGTCACCGTCGCGGTCAGGACAACCACCGTTGGCAGCCGTTCCTGGTTCTGCAGGACAGTCGTCGTCTCCATCAGCGATACCGTCGCCGTCACCGTCAGGGCAACCCATCAGCGCGGCAATACCGGCTTCGTTAGGACACTTATCGTCTTTATCGGCAACACCGTCACCATCAGCATCGGGACAACCGGCAAGGGCTGCAACACCAGCTTCGGTAGGACAGTCATCGTCCTTATCCGGAACACCGTCACCATCACCATCCGGGCAACCACGCAGGTTCGCCAGACCGGCAACTTCAGGACAGTCATCATCTTTGTCAGCAACACCATCGTTGTCGGTATCCGGGCAACCCATGGTTGACAGCGGACCAGCCTCAGTAGGACAAGCATCTTCTTCGTCGTAGATACCATCCTTATCCGTGTCCGGCTTACCGAAGCCAGTGGCAAACGTCAGGCCAAACACCGTGTAGGCATCATCCTTGCTTGGGTTACCGGATTCGCTTACGCCATCGATGAGGTCTGCACCAGTCATCCGGTAGGCAATATCAAAGCCCAGGGAAGACTTGGGAGACAGGTAATACTTCAAACCACCGCCAATGGGGAATACAACGCCTCCATTATCATCTGCCTGCGCAGCAATATCAGAAGTGATTGCAGCATTGCTCATTCCGTTGTAATCCGTCGTTACGTCACCCCAGATGCCGTAAGCAGCGCCAACGCCAATGTAGGGAGAGAGGATTTTCTTGAAGGTTCCCCCTTCGAAGCGCTTGGCAGCAAACGGTTCAAACTCCAGGACCAGGCCTGGCTCTACGACAGATGCTTCGGAAGAAAATCCGCGGTCAGCGTTTTCGCCACCGGCATCGTCACTGTTCAGGCCACCGTACATAAGGTGGGCGCGCAGGGCGAACATTCCCCCCAGGCGACGACGTACCATGATGCCGGCACTGAAACTTGGATCGTTGAGGAAGATAATGTCATTTTCGACCATGTCTCCACCTAGGGATGAAGTACCTAATTGAAGGCCAAACTCCCAGGGGAATTGAGTCTTTTGGCTGTAAAGTGAGATGCAGGTAAACATCGCCACAACAAGTAGTAAGTGCTTTAGCATTTTGCTGAGTTTGACGTAAGTTGAAAGTAGTTATAAGTCCGGGTGAATTCCGGGTGTCTCATTTATATAATAGATCGCGTTGGGGGCTCTTTTGTTCAGAGCACCCGGTACGAGCATACAATTTTAGTGGTTTACATCGGAATAGTGATAATATTGGCGAGGAACATTGCGTTTTTCGCTGTTTTTTTTCTCAAAAGTCCCCAGGCACCCCTTATTTCAGTCGGTGAAATTGCAAAAGGTGATCCTCGGTCGCCTCATTGAAGAGTTTTAGAAGGAGCGCCCCGCGAGATCCGGCAGGTATGGGAAAAAGAATTTTTATTGGATTGTGGACATACCCGTTATCGCCAAAAAGCGATAATTGGTGGCGCAGTTTGGGAGGGAGCTTGAACAAGCGTAATTCAGCTGCATTTCCGGGTATGGGCAGGTCTCCGTACCCTTGCTCTTGCAGGAAGGCTACGACCAGCTCGTAAGTACGTTCCAGCCGTCCGGCAGCAAAAGTAACTTCAAAGCAATACCCATCTTCCGTGTATCCTCCGGCCACCTCTTCCCCCGCAGCGGGGAAGTTGTACCTTAGGCCGCTGCGCTTCCGGGAGGTAAGAACCGGCAACTGCTGTTCTACTGCCTCCTGAGCCGACGCAGCTAAACTGACCGGGCTGCCAAAGTCTGCAATAACCACCGGCCGCCGGACCGGCTTTAAAAAAGACCTTTTACCCATTATTGTTTATTTAAAAACAAAAATAGAACAAAATAATCAGAATTGCTCACCCAATCTTCCTTACACGAAACAATTTCTTTCCGGGTCTCTGCTGCTGCCGTTGGTCCACATGGTTTTCTTACCCTTCCTCACCTCATTCGGCTGCTGCAGGAAGCAGCCATGCGGAATACCGTACGCCTGGAAATCTCCAGTCCGGAAATGATCGAAAGGTACGGGTGCTCCTGGGTCTTACGCCGCCAGCGAATAGACTGTCACCGTTGGCCACGAGCCGGCGATAAACTGACGGTAGTAACGGCTCCTACCGGCTTTGAAAAGTCCTTTCAGACCTTTCGGGATTTTCACCTGTTCGATGAAAATGGCAAGTCATTGGCCACGGCTACCACGCAGTGGCTTTTTATGAACGTGGAAAGCCGCCGGTTACAGGCGATCCCCGCAGACATTGCCCGCATAAAGGAACACCTTGCACCTGCGGCCGCGCACCTGCCAAGACCTACCAGCAAAATACCGGAGCCTACGCACCCGACGGCCGCGACCAGCTCGGAAGTCGCTTTCTACCAACTTGACTTCAACGATCACCTGACCAACCCCGTTTTCCCGGAATTAATGCTGGAGCCTCTGGGTCATGATTTCCTTTATGCACACTTGCCCACCAGTGCGGACATCATGTTTCAGCGGGAGGCGCGCTACGGGGACCGCGTACTGGCACAAGTCGGCCCGGAGGCCGGAGACCTGCACTTTGGTCATGCCCTGCTGCGTGCTGACACGCCCCTGGCAACTATGCGCACGGAGTGGGTTGAACGATAATCCGTCCGCCTTTACAGTTCTCTGGCCGTAAAGAAGTAATCCAGCGAGTTCTTGCTGGCGTCTCCGCTTTTGTAGCCGGCGGTAAAGTACCGGACACGTTGCTCAGAAGTACCGTGAGTGAAGCTGTCAGGAACGACGTAGCCCTGGCTTTGCTTCTGGATAGCATCGTCACCAATGGCCGAGGCCGCTACCAGTGCTTCGCGGATGTCTCCTTCTTCCAGGAGATTGGAGTACCGGTCTGCATAGTGAGCCCAGACGCCGGCGAGGTAATCCGCTTGCAGTTCCAGCCTCACGGAGGCGGCATTCGCCTGCTTTTCGGAGCCACGCTGACGAACCTGGCTTACCTGTTGGCTGTAGCCAAGTTGATTCTGGATGTGGTGCCCTACTTCGTGCGCAACGACGTAGGCGAGGGCAAAATCACCGGGTGCCCGGAAGCGCTTGCGCAGTAAGTCAGCAAACTGCAAGTCGATATAAACTTTCTGATCTGCGGGACAGTAAAACGGGCCGGTCGCCGCACTGGCGAAACCGCAGGCCGAACGGTCCTGACCTTCGAATACCACCAGGATGGGCTCCTGGTACCGGCGGTTGAAGTTCTGCGGGAACAACTGGCCCCAGATTTTCTCATTATCCCGCAGGGTTTTTGAGACGATCTGAAATTCTTCGGTATCCTCCTCCAGGTTTTGCGCGGGAGCAGAAGTCTGCGTAGAGGGAGCGGCTGCGCCACCACCGGCAGCACCAAGGTATTCGGAAGGGTCTCCTCCCATAAGCATGATAATGATGACAATAATGAGCCCGCCCAGGCCGATTCCTCCGGCGGCCTTCGTGCCACCGCTCATGCCACCGCGCCGGCCGCGCCGGTCGTCAATATTCTTACTGCCTTCTTTTCCTTCGAGTTTCATGTAGTTGTATTTATTTCGTGCCGGGCACGGATGCAGGAAACCCTTCGCAAAAGGGCAACCATAATTTTGACCGCAAATTAAGCATCTTGCAGAGCAAATACACGACGCAGCAATTCCGAAGTGCGGGCGCCGATGTTCTGGCGAATGTTTTCTTCTTCGAGTGCGACCTTGGTAAACAGGCCTTCCAGGGCCCGCTGGGTCACGTGATCAGCCAGGTTGGTATTTACCGGTTGGCGGGTAAGCGGGAAGTTATTATACACCCTGGCAGCGTCAGCCCAAACTGTTTGCGCATCAAATTTATCCAGGGAAGTAGCGATGACGGGATTGAATTCATTGTACAATGCGTCGTAGGTGGTGCGCTGCAGGTAGGAGGTGGCAGCATTACGATCTCCCTTTAAAATTCCGAGTGCATCCTGGATGGTCATCTGACGAATGGCCTGGAGGAAAATCGGGCCCGCTGTTTTCGCGGCATCTTCTGCTCCCTGGTTGATTTTTTTGATGATGACTTCCTCCAGGTTGGCGAAACCCGGTACTCCCTGTAAGCGATCCGTTACTTTTTTCACCTCCTCTGGCAGCAGGATCCGGTACGCAAGGTCGTTGAAGTAGCCGCCTTCCACCGAAAGTTCGTTGGCGCCCCGTTCGGCTCCTTGTTGCAAAGCCTCCTTCAGGCCTTTAGCAATGTCTTCAGAGGTTAGCCCTCCGTTGAGCACCGTGTTCAGGGTCTGATTGATCTGTTGGCTGGTACAGCCGAAAAACAACAGAGGAAGCAGGAGTAAAGTAAGTTTTCGCATAGTAGCGGAGTTGACTGGTTTGGTATGTAACGTATCAGACGATAAATAGCTTATCTGGTCAACTTTTTACCCGGTGCCTTAAGACTTAATTATCATCCAGGTCATCAAAGTTGAAGCTTCCGGGATCGAAATCGCCCAGGTCCAGGTCATCGAAATCCAGTCCGTCGAAGTCCATATCATCGTCGAAATCCAGGTCGTCATCAAAGTCTTCCTCCTCAAAATCGCCTTCTTCGAACGTTTCTCCGGCCGGCATTTCGAAGTCCATATCCTCGTCAAAGCCATCGTCGTCGAAGCCATCGTCGTCAAAATCCTCTTCCGCAAAGTCCTGCTCATCGAAAACGGGCGGTGGAGGTGGCGCTTTTTTAGGTACTCCCAGTCCGCCACCGCCGCCGAAGCCGCCGCCAAAACCTCCACCACCGAAATCACCGCCGCCGAAAGCGTCCCCGCCGCCACCAAAGCCGGGCGGATCTTCAAAAGTATCCTGTCTTGACGCACCGGCTGCGTAGCCGCCGCCATAACCGCCGCCGCCGCCACTGCTGCTGCCTAAATTCACCTCAACCACGGCAGCACCAACTTTCCCGCCCAGAGGAGGATTGAGCTTGCGCAACCTCAGCTTAACGGACAAGACGCTGTCAAACTGATTCATTATCCGGTTACACATCCGGTACGCCAGGGCTTCCAGCAGCTGCGTGGGTTTTTTCATTTCCGCCTGCAACAGGTAATAGATGGTAGCGTAGTTGACCGTTCCGCCCAGGTCGTCATTCTCGGCTGCTCCCGTAATGGTCGCTTCTACTTCAACGTCAATGCTGAATTCATTACCCATACGGTGCTCTTCCTCAAAGAAACCATGAGGGGCATGAATACGCACGTCTTCCAGTCCGATTTTAGCGGTCATGGCGCAAAATAGTCAGCGCGCAGGAATAGTCAGGTAGTTAAAGCGTGGGGATCGTCAAAAAACGTGAGCCTGGTGCGATAGCAGTACGGCAATCTGCTTGGCTGGTGGCAGGGAGATAGTACCCGCTAACTGGTTGTTCAGGGCTTAAAATAGTGTAGCAGAATTCGGGACGACTCCTATTGAGTCGGGAAGGCAACTTTGGTCAGCCTACAGCTTAGTCAACAGGGTTTGCGCCTTGTCTTGCATGGGGTGGCCGTCCTCTCCGGCGATTACTTCCAGTGCTTTTCGCGCTGCTTCAATTTTCCCTTCCCCCAGGTGGGCTAATGCCAGAAAGTAAGCAGATTCCTGTGCCAGGTTGAACTCATCGGCATTATGAAGGTCACGAAACTGTGCCGCAGCCGCCGCGAAGTTTCCTTGGGCCAGTTCACTTTGCCCCAGGTAGAACTTATTAACGGCAGTAGCCGGGAGCGCCGCAAAAGCAGTGGCCGCAGTGGCGTAATCTTTTTCTTCGTAAGCAATAAAGGCGGCGGCGGCGGGTTCCACCTCCGTTCCGCCACGTTCTATTTGGTAGGCAATGTTATCGTAAGGCTCAAAGGAGGCCATGGCCAACTGGCCCGGATCACCCATGCCTTTTGGTTGCAGCGCCCACCAACCAACGGCGAGCAACAGCAACAGGGTAGCGGCGATGGCAAAGAGGTTGCGGCGACTTTTGGCGCGGGGCTTCATCCGCACCACCTTAGGTGCTGGTGCGGTAGCCGGAGTATCCGCCGTAGCGGTACCGGTGGCGACGAGTTTGGCTTCCAGCCCCTGCAGGCGGGCCTTCAGGGCCCGGTCTTCAGCCAGTTCGATGGCAGCCAGGGCCAGTTCGGTCTCCGCCAATTGTTCGCTGAGGGCGGCATTCCGGGTTACTTCTTCTTCAAGTTCCAGGCGTTCCTCGCGTTCAGCGCGGCCCAGCAGGTAGCGGTCTATGCGCTCTTGTTGCGTTTCCTTATTCATGCTTCCCGATATTTGAATACTTTTTTAAGACTGGGGGGTAAGAATTAGTTTGAGTTTATCGAGACAACGCATTTTTTTAATACGCGTGGCCCCGGGAGAGCTTAGCTTAAGGGTTTCCTGAATACTTTCAATGGGGTAATGGTGATAATAGAATAACGTCAGAATTTGCTGGCAGGTCTCCCCGAGTTTCCCCAGGGCTGCTGCCAGCAGCACCTTACGATGGTCATCTTCGAAACGATTCAGCAGGCTCAGATCCAACTCGTCTGCCGGATCGTTGCCCAGGCCAATCCCGGCATCGGGGTCAACGGGGCGCTCCCGGTGGCGTCGCTCGTTCTTGCGGTAGACCAGCCGTTTGCCGATCGCAAAGAGGTAGGTACGGATTCCGCAGGTGAGCTCCGTCAGTCGTCCGGAGACAATATTTTTGTAAAAGGCAATGACCGCGTCCTGAAAACAGTCGGCCGCATCGTCTTCCGTAGCGTAGAGCTGTCGCTGGGCGTACGTCAGGAAGGCGGCTCGGTGCTGCGTGTACAATTCGTCCAGCAACTCGTGCCGGCCGGCCTTAATGGCCGCGAACAGCGATTGGTCTGTGGTTGGTTTTTCCTGCACTTGAAGTATGGCGTTGAATGTCTGTACCTCAAATGTAGGGCTTTGTCCCGCTAATTATGCTCCCGCCGTTGTGGGATACGCTTCTTTATAACTTTAGTCAGGGGTTCGTTACGGAAATCCTATCTTTTTTCACCGGCACCATCTTACGGGCGCGGACGCAGGGTGCAGAGGTGTAGCCGATAAGAGCAGGGAAGAGGGATTCAAGCTGCCAATCAGGGGGGGACGAAGCTGCTGCTAAGTCAACGTGGTACGGGAATATTTCATTAGCAAGCATGGCTCCCCGCACTACCCTCCGGCTTAGGGTATAGCGCCTGATGCAGGCGCTAACAACTGCTGAAGGACTTCCGCGAACATGGTAACGCCCGTTTCCAGGATTTCATCCGGAAAATCATACGTACTGTCGTGCAGGGCCGGGCAGTCCGCACCAGCCCCCAGCCCGAACATCGCCGCCGGATACCGGCGGGAGAGCCAGCCAAAGTCTTCTCCGAACCGAAACCCATGGCTCATTTCCCTCACTTTACGCCCGCCTTTTCTGGCGGCGGCCAGCACTATTTCCCGGCAGTTCGGGTCATTGATTGTACCCGGAAAATACTCGAACCAGTCCATTTTCCACGCTACTTGCTCTGCGGCACATATTTTGCCGCAGGTGGTGGTCAGGGCGGTCCGTAAGGTTTCCATCTGGCTTTCAGACCACGTTCTGATGGTATAATGCAGCGCTCCCGTACCCGGTGAGATACCGTAGGCCTTTTGCCCCAGCGTCAGGTAGACGGGGGTCAGGATGGCAAAATCTTCCCGGGCAGGATCTGCTACCTTCAGCGCAGCAAAGGCTGCAACCAGCTGACTGATGGCCAGCCCCGGGTTGTTACCCTGTTCGGGTTCTGCGGCGTGGGCCTCTTTCCCCTCCAGGTGGATGGCCAGACTGTACACCGTCGCCGAAAAAGCCGGCGGCGTAAGCAGTATCTGGTGCCGGGGTGCTCCGGGAATATTGTGCAGGGCAAAGACGTAATCCGGCCGCAGGGCCAGAAAACGGGTTTCCCGCAGGGCTGCTTCCGCGCCCTTTCCCGTCTCTTCGGCGGCTTGAAAAAAGAGGACGACACTGCCCCGCTGCAGGTTAGCCGTTTTCAGCCACAGGGCTACCCCGGCGACCATGGCCATGTGCCCGTCATGGCCACACTTATGGGAGACGCCTTCCCGGAGCGACCGGTGGGCAAACCGGTTAGGCTCGGCAATCGGCAAAGCATCCAGCTCGCACCGGATCATCACGGTCGGGCCCGCTCCGGGATAATTGTACCGGAACACCAGGCCCGTTCCCCCAACCTCCGTCAGTACCTCATCCGCCGGATGGTTCTGCTCAATAAAAGCATGGATGGTGGCCGCCGTAGCCCGTTCTGCGCCGGAAAGCTCCGGGTGACGGTGCAGCTGATGACGGAGTTGGGTAAGCATTGTCAGGTGAGTCGTAGTCAACGGATAGCAATTTGAGCTGCAAACGGGTGAAAAACATCAGGGTGGTTGCCAATGTTTTTTTCCGGCACTGCTTGTCAGTTTTTCACTTGGCACCTGCGGCCGCGCCCGAAAGCAAATTTACCACGAAAGGCACGGAAGCTCAGGCTAAATAAATCTGGTAGCCAAATTTTCGACTACTAATGGGGTACTGCAGGATGCACGAAATGTTTTAAACTTAGCTTGTACCAGGACCGGAGGTCCGTTTTTCGTAGCGAGGAGGGTTTACCCCCTCGTTTCAGTTGCGCGGATTGGGAGGGCACAGAAGGCACGGGAGGCGCGGATGAT